>DNPQ01000426.1 GCA_003501335.1 Bacillota bacterium | reverse complement strand
TTCAAAGACATCGGTTACTCTCCCACTGAGCACGCTTCCTTGAACTTACACCATTGGGGGAGAGCGAGAGAGAGGTCTGCGCCCGAATTCGCATTTTTTCTTCGAGAAATTGTATCTATAGCCTGATGACATTGCCCACATACCCAACATAGATGACAAGTTCGATATGTGCCACATGTTCAACATAAACGCATCCCCAGGGACGGGTTAGTAAAATGTTAATTTATCCTGGTAAAAACAGCTCCGGCTCTTTCCTTTTTGCGTTCAGCCTGGCTTCGAAAGCAGGTAGAAAGTCCAGCCACGCTTCGCCGGTAACTTTCTTAGCGTGCACCGGACAGATCTTGACGCAGTGGAAACAATGAAAACACTTAGCGCTGTCGATGACCTTACAATCTTGATGATCAATTATGCCCCAGGGGCATGTATCGGCACAAAGACCGCATCCATTACACTCTTCACCGGTAAGGATCGGCGGATGGTTAGGACCGGGGGTAGCCGGATCATAACCCTTGGCAGTAAAGGGGTAGGTTCCCTTAAAACTTAGCGTGCCGGATGTGCCGCTGGCAATCGATTGAATCGTCCGTTTGCCGAAATCAATGATCGTCGCCATGTCGCCCGTATCCGGACGTCCTGTCGCAATTTTGGAGCTATAGTTATGCTGGCCTATGAAAGCCGCGGCTGCCTTCACGATAAAGTTACGTTTCTCAAGCCGCATCATAAGTTCGGTGATGGCATCATCATAATCCCGGTTGCCGTAACACACGGTGGCAACAGCAGTTGTACTATCCCCCTTGAGTCCGTCAAAAAAGTCGTCAAGGTACATAGGCAACCTACCGGCATAGACGGGCAGGGCGGCGATTAAGAGTTCGTCTTGGGTAAACGATCGGCAAAATCCTTTACGCTTTTTGGGCAAAGTTAAATCAATTTCTTCAACCGGCAGTCTCATCCCCCTCGTGAAGGCTGAAACTGCCTTCTTCGTAGTTCCGGTGGGACTGAAATAAACCGTTACGACTTTCTTGATATCCATAATGAATCCTCCAGTATTTTAACAGAATAAACGACGCCAGACTTTTCAATGCAATCTCTGCTAAAATTTCGGTAGGCCCTTTTTTCTTCCTTCTTATTACAAGGAATAAAATTTGAAACATAAAATCAAGATCCAGGTATTTCAAAGCTTCTTAACCCTGTCCTTCAGCTTCCCAGCCAGTCCTCCTGACTTCTCGAATACTCTATAGAAATCCCTTTTCTTTCAAGCTCACATAATCTATTTAGCCCCGTAACGGACTTTCACCGTCAAAACCGCGTGCATGCCGCGCGCAGCAAAAGGGGCTGTTGCAAAATAATTAAAAACGATGAAATATACAATATATTGATCCGATTCATGATTGCTTGCCAATATATTGTATATCTCTATCAGTTAAAAATCTTTTGCAACAGCCCGTTTTATTATTTATGCTGCTCTTTGACCTCAACTAAAACTCCAAGCGCTTTTGATGTGTCAAAATATTCATACGCCTCATAGCCCTTTTCGTGTTTAAAAAGTGAATCAAACCCTGCATTTTTCATAGTTTCTTCGTCATCTTCCAAAGATCCGTCTGACAACAAACAAATTGAGCAAATTGACGTGCCATGTTCTTTTAACCAAGCTGCCCATGGATCATTATTTCCTAGAGGCTGGATAATTTCAAACCAGAAATTATCGCTGAAAACACTCTCTACCTTCATTGGGGTATCCGTGATACCGGCACCTTTATACTTCATAAAAGGTGTTCTTACCTCTTTATGCTCTGTATTCTGATTTGCAGGCTCCTTTCCTGTGCCTAACAAGGTTTTATATGCAGAAACCGTTTTTTCTAAATCGTCTGTTACAACAATAACCTTAACTATCTTCGTTGATGATAATGCCATTTTTTTCTCCCTTATATTATGTATTAATATCTATTGGTTTATCTGTTGGTGAAACCGCCGTCAGTAATAATTTCAGCACCTGTCACATAAGAAGATTCGTCGGACGCTAAGAACAATGCAACCGCTGCAATCTCGCTAGGCTTTCCGATATGCCCTATGGGAAGCTGCGAAACGATATTGTTTCGTATTTCGGCATCGCCGTGCACAAAATCTGTAAACGCCTGTGTTTCCGTTGGACCAGGGCTTATCGCATTTGCTCTGATACCCTTTTCGGCAAGCTCTCCTGTGAACGAACGTGCCATAGACCTGACCGCTGCTTTCGCCGCATTATAGACAATAGCGTTTTTCCCACCCTGAAAACCTGCAATGGATGATATGAGAACAATTGATGATTTATCAGACATAAAAGGAATTAACTTCTGCACCGTAAAAAAAGCTGAAAAAGCATTAAGGTCCATTGTCAAATGAAATTCCTCCGGTGTGATTTCTGGAATCGGGTTTTGGGGTCCGTTACCAACGATTGGTAACACCGCCTTTAATTTACGCCCTGTCTTTTTAACGGATTCTGCGATTCTTTCTAAATCTCTTACATTTGTCGCGTCAACTTTTAAAATGTCAACAACCTGACTGTTTCCCGCATATACTTTTTTGGCGGTTTCAACATCAAAATCAGCCACAATCAAATCGGCGCCTTCACTTATAAAACGTTCTGCGATTGCTCTGCCGATTCCATTCGCCGCACCCGTGACCACGCATAATTCTTTATCCAATAATTTACTCATAAAATCCCTCCTCAACCTTTCATTTGTTACGCCGCAAAATCGCATAAAACTAAGCATACTGTAAAACGTTCATCATTATAGCCCAGTTATTTAGCGAACGTTTTACTAGACCCATTACGCTAAACGATATACTCAAAAAACTCAAAGGTAGCTTTGGAATCGCAGCCAGAATAATCAACTGCGGCCAAGCCCACAAATGCTCCCGTGAAAAAGCCGCCATAATGAGAATTCACATAATCATCCGACAAAATCATGGCATCAAGTTTAACAGGCACTCTGTTCCAATTTTTCCCGTCCAATGAATATTCATAAAAATAGTCCAAATGATCAACAACGGTCTTGAACCAAACCCACTCCGTGCCTTCAGGAATCCTCACAGCGTTATCTTTTAAAACGGAAGTGTATTGGCGATTGTCGCATTCCGCAACTTCGATAACATCATTACGCTCGTCGTCTTTTGTGATAAAAATCCATGACCAATGCT
>DNPQ01000268.1 GCA_003501335.1 Bacillota bacterium | reverse complement strand
AATGGCAGTAAGTATTTTGAAAAATTAAAAAAGTAAATTAAAGAAAGCTAAAATTTACCTTTTCATATACCTCACACCGAAAAACAGGCTGAAATAACAGCAGAAGCAAAATGGCTTTACCGGTGCGTTCCATTTAGCAAAAAGATTACGCGGCATTACTAGTTTATCGACAACAACTGGAGAACGAAGAGGAAGATAATGTGAGGAATATTACGGTAAAAGATATTTTGGCATCGGAAGGCATGAAAGGCAGCAAAATTGTCGCGGGTATAGCCGGTCTTTATCGGGAGGTCCGGGCGGTGACCGTCACCGAAGTTCCCGACATTGGAGATTGGCTTCATGGCGCCGATTTTGTCCATACGTCGGCGTGGTTCATGCGGGAAAAGCCGGATGACCGGGAGATCGGGGAATGGGCCAAAGGATTGATTCAACATGGAGCTTCTGCTTTAGGTATCCAGACGCAGCATTTTATAACTAAAATACCGCAAATCATTATCGATATCGGCAATGAAATGGATTTTCCTGTCATTGAACTACCGCCTCATGCCACTCAAGCTTCGATCAATGAAGTGATCATGAACTTGATTATGGATTACCAGGCGGAAATCCTCAGACGCACTCAGAAAGCAATGAATTGCCTGATGGAAACCATGCTGAACGGCCGGGGTTTGAAAGATGTGGCGGAGATATTGGCAAAGTTGATTGGCAATCCGGTGGTGATTGAAAATGCCACTTTTAAGCTTTTAGCGAATGCTTTTACTACAGAGGAAAGCCGGGAGTTGTTAATTACGCGTCGCAGTGAAGAATCATTAACTTTCTTGCGCGAGCGGTATGGTCATATGAAGTTGGAGAACATTGAAGGTCAAAGTAAGAAAATGTCCAGAGAGATGTATATGAGCAAACTCGAATTAAAGACTGAAAACAATTCTTGCCTGCAAATTACCTTGCCTATTTTAGTAAGCGGTTATCTTTATGGATTTTTGTCCGTTTTGGAGCTTGAGAGCCCTTTATCTGAAGCGGATTTCGCTATTTTAGACCAAAGTAATACCTTAATTGCCATGGAACTCTATAAGCAAACATTTTCATTTATAGCGGAGGAAAGATGCCGCCAAGACTTTCTTTCACTCTTGCTGGACGAGAAGCAGAATAGTGAGGAAGTTATTCAACAAAGTGCTCGTATGCTTGGATTTAATTATAAAAAGCCATCTTTGGCTATCATTGTCAAGTTTTACTGGACCAAAACCAGGGACCAAATAGCCGCCCATATTATGGATCAGGATGTGACTCAAACTGTAATTGAAACATTGAGTCAGACGGATCCTAATGTCTTTGTGGCAGGAAGAAATGGTGATATCGTAGTTTTTTATCATCCTGGGCCTGATGAACAAAGCCGGAGCGTCTGCGGGCGGATCCAGAATATGATTGAACCCATGTTGTATGTGGAGGACTTGGTTATTGGCATCGGCCGAATCAGTAATGACCTCTTTAGCCTTAAAGCCAGTTATGATTCAGCTTCTAAAGCAGTTTGGATTGCTGAAAAATTTGCTATCGGCAAGATAGTTGATTATCGTGATTTGGGTTTTCTGCGTTTTTTGGCGGTAGATATCCGGAATGATCTGAAAGCCCTGCAATTTTGCGATGATGTCATGGGAAGACTGATTGAATTTGATAAAAAGCATCATAATGGTTTGCCGGAAACATTGTATATGTTTTTGGAAAGAAATTGCAGTTATAAAGAAACAGCCCAAATGATGCATATGCACGTCCATACCGTACAATACCGTTTGAAAAAAATCAGGGAAATGTTATTTGTTGACCTCGGCACAATGGAAGGACGGGTTAATCTTTGGATAGCCCTGAAAATATATCAATGTCTTAAAAATAACGAAGGAGTAGTCAATGGATTTAGACCCGGCAAATGAAGCCCATCGCTGGAACAATTCAGGGTTCTATTGATAGTCAATTAGTCAAACCTTGAATTGGAGATTTGGATTATTAAAGGTGATGATGCGGTGACTTGGGGAAAAGCTGTGACAAATTAAGAATTTCATAGGAGGGAAAGGCCAATGAAACTGAAAATGAAACTGGGTACGCGGATTAAGTTGGGATTTGGCTGCTTAATATTGCTGGTTGTAATTATGGCGTTTTTTGCAATTTACAATATGTATCTTATGGATGGAAAAATCGCGATTGTTGAAAATAGGGATCGAAAATTAAATGTAAGTACCAGCATGGAAAGATCGGTTTTAATCGTTTCCCGTGGCATCCGTGGGGTTATGGCTGGATTCGATCTTGATGAGAATAAGCAATCGGTTAGCGATGGCTTGAAGGTATATAATAATGCTTTTGCAGAGGCTCAGGAAACTTTTTATACCAAAGACGGACGTGCTAGGCTGGCTCGAGTAAAGGAATTATCTGCGGTTGCCATCCCGCTTATGAATCAACTGCTTGAATCGGGACAAAGCGGCAAAGGCCAATCTTTAGTTGACGTTAATGAGGCTAGCATAAAGATAAAGGAATGGACTTCAGAGATCACTCAAATGGAACATATTTGTGAGAGGGACAGCAAGGAAGCTATTGTATTAATCAGGCAAACATATATTCATTCCCTGGCGTTGTTGATTATTATAGCCATTATCGCTATAATTTTAGGGATCGGTTTGGCCTCTTACATTGCTAGCAGCATTACGGGGTCCATGAACTCGATCGCTTCCAAGATTGGTGAAAGTTCCGGGCAAGTAGCTGCAGCTTCCGGACAATTATCGTCCGCGG
>DNPQ01000528.1 GCA_003501335.1 Bacillota bacterium | reverse complement strand
GAAGATTGTCTGAACGAGCGGGAGAATCGATCCAGGAGTTGGGAAGATTGTCCGAACGACCGGGAGACTCGATCCATGAGTTGGGAAGATTGTCTGAACGACTGGGAGAATCGCCCCAATGGTTTAGTAGATTTGCGAATGACTCATCTAGCGTGCTGTTCCCTGATAAATATTCATTTTTACGCCCTCAAGGTCCTCATTCCCCTTATTCCTTTCTTAAATTGCCGCTCATTACCTATTTGACAATGGAACGGTAGTTGGCGCGCGGGTTTTGTTTTAAGATTTGCTCTAACCGTTGCAGCTGGCTGGCGGGTGAGATGGCCGATTCCGCGGCGTAGTTTTTAATGTAGTTTAAAGGTCACCACCCGGAGAAAATGCAGTATATTCATGATAATGAGGGGGATGAGGACGGAAAAATTAAAAGCATTGGTTTTGTTATTGTATTTGGCGGTTTTTTTTAAAGAGCAAATTGCCTGTTATATCATGAATAGCGGGGTGATGGCTTTTGTGTGATGGATGTTTGGGTCTATTACCTTAGCCTTAATGGGAAGCTGCTAAGGTTTTGCGGGTTTTCATTGATGAGAATGATTTAAAATGAATGGCGATTTTGTTTGTCCACGGATTTCACCGGCCGAGTGACATCTTTTTTATCGCCAGTCACCAAAGTTATTTTCTAAAAGCGGCTGTCGCCGATATGGTCAGCCTAAAAAATTTAGTCGACCAGTTCGGGCCCTTTGGTACCATTAATACTTCAGTTGTTCTATGTTCACCGGTTTCTTACCGGACGATGGTTCCGGAAAATGAGATTGTCGCCGGTAATTCCAGCTGATGTGAGGGCGAAATTTGTTCATCTGAAATATTATGGTAGCACTTGAAGGTATAATTGATTTTAGGCTTAAAAACCGTAACTATACGGTTTTTTATTTATACCAAAAATATGCCGTTTCTTCTGGCGGTGATTCGTATTTTATTATCTGAGCTAAACGTTTTATAATGACATTATACAAATTCTTACGGAGATTTATAAATTCTTCAAAGATAGGAAGAATCATAATGTATGCTTTCAAAAACATCCAATTAATTACTAAAACCGGAATTCTGGAACATCAGGCAGTATTTTTTGATACCCAAATCAGATCCATTGATGATGAAAACCAAGTGTCTCCGGATGTCACTATTTTGGATGGAAAGGGTCTTTTTTTAGCGCCTGGTTTTATCGACATGCATATTCATGGTTGTGCCGGCAACGATACCATGGATGAAAACATCCAAGCCATCCCGGAAATAGCGAAAAACATTGTCAAGACCGGAGTGACCTCTTTTCTCCCTACGACGATGACGATGGCTTTTCCGCAGATCAGCCGGACATTGGAACGGATTCGTAGTCAGATGAAAGGTTTGGCCGGAGCTCAAATCTTAGGTTGTCATCTTGAAGGTCCCTTTATTAGTAAGGAATATAATGGCGCCCAAGATGCCACTTTCATTTGCGATCCTTTTTTTTCAATGATACAGCCTTATCGCGATGTAATCCGCATGGTTACTTTAGCCCCGGAATTAGCAGGCAGCATCAATTTTATCAAGGAATGTCGCCAATATAACATTATCACCTCGATTGGCCATAGTAATGCTACGTTGGATCAGGCCACAACGGCAATTCATGCCGGGGCCTCTCATATCACTCATACTTTCAATGCCATGTCACCTTTGCATCACCGTAATCCCGGAGTGGTTGCTGCCGCCTTGCTTCATAATGTAACTTGTGAACTTATCGCTGATAATCTTCACGTACATCCGGAAATCCAACATCTTTTATTGAAAACGAAAGGGCTTTCCCATATGGTTTTAATAACTGATGCCATGCGGGCCTGCCTTTCGGTAGACGGTGATTATGATTTGGGTGGACAAGTCGTGCATGTACGCGGCAATGAAGCCCGCCTAAACAGCGGACAACTGGCGGGTAGCGTCTTAACGATGAATGTTGCCTTAAAAAACTTTATTCAAAATACCGGTATCAGTATTTGGGAGGCAGTTCAGTTAGCCAGTTTTAATTCAGCTCATGAGTTAGGTCTTCCCAGCAAAGGCAGCATTGAAGTTGGCAAAGATGCTGACTTGGTCTTATTTGATCCGGATTTTAATGTCAATATGACTCTTGTAGCAGGTCGAATAGTTTACCGGAGGAGTAATTGATGCGGATCATTATTGAGAAAGATTATGAAGCAATGAGTAAACAGGCAGCCAATATTGTCGCCGGCCAATTATCTTTAAAACCGGATAGCGTTTTCGGACTCGCCACGGGCAGTACTCCCCAACTTACATACCGTATCTTGGCTGGGCGTTACCAAACGGATGGTTTGGATTTTAGCCGGGCGACTTCTTTTAATCTCGATGAATATGTGGGACTCGACGAAGCAGCCCCCGATAGTTACCATTATTATATGGCGGCGAACTTTTTTAACCTTATCAATATGGAACGGAGCCATATTCATATTCCCAATGGAATGGCCCCGGACCTTGCGGCAGAGTGCTGTGGTTATGACCAGGCCATTCACCAAGCGGGAGCCATCGACCTTCAAATATTAGGCATCGGAAATAACGGGCATATCGGGTTCAATGAACCCAATCCCAGTTTTGAAGCGACGACTCATGTTGTCCATTTGGGTCAAGAAACGATTCAAGCCAACTCCCGCTTTTTCAGCAACGTTACCAAGGTACCCCGTTATGCGATTAGCATGGGAATCAAGACGATTATGAATGCGAGGCGTATCATATTGTTGGCGAATGGTTCCAGTAAAGCTACGATTGTCGCTAAAGCATTATGCGGTGCCATCAATCCCGAGATACCCGCTTCAATTTTGCAATTGCATCCGGATTTAATTGTAATTTTAGATCAAGAAGCCGCCGAGCAATTAGCCGTTCAAGATGCATTAATGTTTTAAAATATCAATTAACTTCATTCTGCTAGGGAGGTTGTCCCATGAAAGGAATTCCCGTATCGGCCGGGATAGCCATTGCTAAGGCGGTGGTTATCAATGAAAAACATATTCAGGTTCCCCAGCGAAACATCGTGGATGTTCAGGCTGAAATCCGGCGTTTTACCCAAGGAGTCGGGCAAGCAAAATTACAAATTATAGCGATTCAAAAAGCGGCCTTAGAAGAAACGGACCATGACAGGGCCGCGATCTTCGGCGCGCACTTATTAATGCTGGAAGACCCGGAATTTCTAAAGCAAATCGAGTCCAAGATGAGGGAAGAAAAAGTAAACGCCGAATATGCGCTACAAATGACAGTTGATTCATATATGACAGCTTTTCAAGGGATCGAAGACCCCTATTTACGGGAACGTAGCGCTGATTTAAAAGATGTCAGTGACCGGATGCTACGGATTTTACTTTGTGAAGAGAAGGTTTCCGGTTTAAGTATTCATGAAGATTCGATTGTGGTAGCTCATGATCTTAGCCCATCGGATACCGCTCAACTGGATCGCAAATATGTCATGGGTTTTATAACCGAGCTGGGAGGACCGACTTCCCATACAGCCATTATCGCCAGGACATTGGATATTCCTGCCGTTGTCGGCTTACCAGGAGTATCGGATCATATCCAAAATGGCGATCAAGTTATTATCGATGGTGAAAGTGGGGAAGTGCTGCTCAATCCCGCCCCTCCCATCATAAACGAATATCGCGACAAACAGCGCTCCTTCATTAAAATGAAACAGGATTTGCTCCAGTTGAAGGATGCCCCCGTGGAAAGCAAGGATGGCCGCAAGATACAATTAGCGGTTAATATCGGTCATCTTAATGATATCAAATTGGGTCTGGAAAATGGCGCCGCCGGAATTGGTCTGTTCCGCAGCGAATTTTTGTTTATGGAGCAAAAGGGACTGCCCTCCGAAGATTTGCAATTTGAAGCCTACCGGAAGGCTTTGGCGTTGATGGATGGTAAACCGGTCATCATTCGGACTCTTGATATCGGAGGTGACAAGAAACTAGATTATTTGCCGATTTCCCAAGAGTTAAACCCTTTTTTGGGTTACCGGGCCTTACGACTTTGTTTAGACCGTCAGGATATTTTTAAGACTCAATTACGGGCGATTTTAAGAGCATCGATGGCTGGTAATCTTAAAGTGATGTTTCCCATGGTTTCCGGACTGGAAGAATTGCGCAAGGCCAGACAAATCGCTAACGAAGTGCAACAGGAATTAATAGCGGAAGGGATCGATCTTAATTCGAATATTGAATGGGGAATCATGATTGAAATTCCTTCGGCGGCTGTTATTTCCGATATTTTAGCGCCTGAGGTCGATTTCTTTAGCCTGGGAACCAACGACTTGATTCAATATACATTGGCTGTTGATCGCACGAATGAAAAAGTAGCAGCCTTATATGAACCGTATCACCCCGCTGTCCTCCGCCTCATAAAAATGGTTGCCCAAAACGCCCATCAAGCTGGAAAATGGGTCGGTATATGCGGAGAAATGGCTTCGGACATCCAACTGCTTCCGGTCCTAATTGGCTTGGGATTGGATGAATTGAGCGTGGGCCCGTCTGCTGTTTTAAAGGTCAAAAAAGCCATTCGTTCGCTTGACTTCCAAAGGGCGCAAATTATTGCCAAAGAGGCGCTCCAATTTAAGACTGCCGCCGAAGTCAAACATTATTTAACCGATCAATCCAATATATCCGAAAAAGGAGAATTCAGATAAGAATGAAGGAATTAAAAATTAAAGTAAAAAATGACGCGGGTTTTCATGCCCGTCCGGCATCTCAATTAGTCAATTTGGCTGCAACCTATCAAAGTTCGATCCATATTTTTAAGAGCGACAAAGAAGTGAACCTAAAGAGCATTCTCGGTTTATTGAGCTTAGGCATTGCCAAAAACGAGGAAGTAATTATCCGCATCGAGGGTAATGATGAAAGCCAGGCTTTGGCCGCTATCGAGCAATTAGGCAAGGAAGCGGCGCTTTGGTGAACATATTTTCAGGGAACGAAGATTATACCAAAACCTTGCCGCAGCTGTCGGCATACTCTAAGAATTTATGTTATCTTCCCAATGCTTTATAATTAGTTTAGAAATTGATTGTAAAAGGTGCAGCCATGAATCTTTTAACCAAACGTCAAAGAGATATTCTGACATTACTGATTAACGAGCAAACCTTTGTAAAGGTTAAAAAGATCGCTGCTATTTTTGAAGTGGCAGAACGGACGGTTCGTTATGACTTAAAATGGATCGCCTATGGCCTAAAAGATAAAAATATCGCGATTATCAAAACTCCCCGTTTGGGTATCAAAGTTGATTTTTCAAAATCAACAGTGGATAGTGAGTCTCTTTTAAAAGAGCTTAATGATTTTAGTCATAAAGCATTATCAACTGCGGAACGACAGTTTTTCACTTCCCTTTATTTATTGATGCGCTCGAAGGAAGTGACGATGCAACAAATCGCCGATTATCTAAATGTCAGCAAAAACACGATTGTGGGCGATATCGAAACTATCGATAACCGGTTTAAACCAGAGAGAATCAAAATTTTCCGCAAAGCCCATCATGGAATTTATTTGGATGGCTGTGAAAAAGACATCCGCAATTATTATATTAAAATTATTTTAGATGGCCTGGAAAAGGGCTATATTACCGAAGCTAACTTAGGGATATTGTTGAATGAGGTTTCTTCAGCGCCAATCTCTTTAGCCATTCACGAAGTGGAGTCCGCTATTCAAACGGATTTTTCAGATTTAGCTAAAAAAGAACTTTATATCGCGTTGTTAATCATGTTTTACCGTATTAACATGGGGAAGTTTATTGACACGGTATCCAACGAATATGATAATCCCCAAATTCATTCCGTAATGACGGGTTTGCAAAATTTCGCAGCGGCTAAACATATTCATATTCCCCCCGGTGAATTTCTGTATATCCAGCAAGTTTTTATGGGAGCCCAATATGCCAGCAATCTGAACGGCGCTGCCTTGCCATTGCCCAATGACAATTCGGAAGTGATTCATATTTGTAACAGTATGATTAGGGATGCCAAGCATTATTTGCGAATTAACCTTCAAAATGACCTGGAATTGGTCAATGGATTAACAACCCATCTCGCTATTGCCATTCATCGTTTAAGGAATCACATATCTGTCGTTAACCCTCTCAATCAACATATTCAGTTTAAAATGCCTTTTATTTATGAAATGTCAAAAAGAATTACCTCTAAATATGAAACGCAAATTGGCGCGGTGATGCCGGATGAAGAAATTTCTTATATTGCCATGTATTTTGGCGCGGCATTTGAACGCAGTCTTTCCAGCGGCAGTTTACCGACAGCAATGGTAGTCTGTGGCAGCGGTACGGCAACCTCGGGCTTGCTGATTACCCGCCTCAAGATTTTACTTCCTGAAATCAAATTATGCGGCCCGGTGCCCGCTGAAAAAATTCCGGAAAAATTAGCAGATCAAAAAATTGATTTTATTATCACGACAGCCCCGTTGCCAGCTTGTAATAAAGAAGTGGTAGTGGTCAATCCATTATTAGATAATGATGATTTGAATACGATTAAAACGTTAATCTTCAGAAACAACTCAAAAAGGCAAATGCAGTATCTTTCCAAATGCCATTTTTTGGATAACGATGAAGCTTGGACACTTCAAGATCTTATTCCGTCAAGTGCGATTAAACTCAATGTTGAATGCAAGGACTGGCAGAATGCTATCCGTATATGCAGCCAGCCTTTATTAGTAAAAGGAGCCATTACTGAAAAATATGTCAATGCCATGATTAAAGCAGTCGTTAATTTCGGTCCATATATCGTATTTATTCCGGAAATCGCTCTAGCCCATGCCGCCCCGGAAATGGGTGTAAACCAAGAATGTCTGAGCCTAATTACCTTAAAAGACCCCATTTATTTCGGAGAAAAAAATAAGGAACTCGTTAAAATCGTCGTTGTATTCGGCGCTTTGGATCATCAATTGGAATCATTACACCGTCTTATAAGAATTTTTGAATGTGAGACTAATATTGAGCGGATTAAAAACGCTCTTTCATATGCAGATATTATCAATTTATCCACTCACTAAAGGAGACTCATCATGAACATTGTCGAGAAAGAAAACATCAGGCTGAAGGTTAATGCGGCCAGGTGGGATAAGGCTATTTACGAAGCCGGTATTTTATTGCTCAATTCCGGTAAAATCAAAGAGGCTTATATTTATAACATGATTGAAAGCGTTACTACCTATGGACCTTATATGGTAATTATACCTCATGTGGCGATAGCCCATGCCCGACCGGATGAAAATGTCCTGGAAGAGGGGGTTAGTCTAATCACATTAGAAAAGCCGGTGGAGTTTGGCAATAAAGATAATGATCCGGTTGATCTCATTTTTGCATTAGCCGCAAAATCAGACAATGGCCATTTGAGTGGCATTATCAGACTATCAAACTTTTTAGAAAATACGCAATATTTAAATGAGGTTCGCAACTCACGGGATGTTGAAACTGTATTTCATTTGGTTAACCAAATAGCGATAGCAGAGGAGAGCAAAAATGCCTAAAGTCAAAATTTTAACGGTTTGTGGTTTCGGAGTCGGTTCGTCGATGGTACTCAAAATGAAGATTGACGAAATTTTAAAGCAGTATAACTTAGCGGCGGAAGTTATCACTGCAGATATCGGCACTGCCACATCCACGCCATGCGATCTGATTTTTACTTCGAAAGAGTTGGAAAACAATATTCGCTCTAAAGTAAAGGTCCCGGTGGTGACCATTGTTAATTTCATTAATAGAAAGGAGATTGAAGAAAAAGGCTTGGCTTTCTTAGAACAGCTATGCCGCTTAAAATAAGTGCTTGGTTTGGCTTGGTGAATCCATTGATTCAAAAGAAACATGAGTCACAAAGTATCAATCGGTCTTAACTACAAAAAAGGGAGGCATCATCAATGGCGGTTTTAAATTTTTTTATTAACCAAATCTTTCGGGAAGCATCATTATTTTTGGGGATTATTGCCTTGGTTGGTTTATTATTGCAACGTAAATCGGTATCCGATATTATGAAAGGCACCTTCAAGACGATCATTGGTGTAATCATTCTTACCCAGGGGACTAGTATTTTATGTAATTCAATGGGGCCTTTAAGTAATGCTTTCACCAGTTTATTTAAAATGAATTCAACAGCTCCCCTAAATCCCATCGGCACTGACAAGTTTATCGCCCAGTTTGGTTCACAGATTGGTATTGCGATGCTGTTGGCATTCCTAATCAATGTTTTAATCGCGAAATTTACCAAAATCAAGAACATCTTTTTAACCGGGCATCACCTTTTTTGGTTCGCTTTCATTTTCGTCGCTTTAGGAGTGGAGGCGGGTCTTAAAGGCAGCGGCCTGATGATAATGAGTACTATTTTGCTGGCAATTTATATCACTTTTGTCCCGGCCCTAATCCGGCCCTTTGTGAGAGCAGTCACCGGCGACGATAGTTTTACCTTGGGCCATCCCACGGTCGGCTTATCGATAGTATCCGGTATTCTCGGTAAGTATCTGGGCAACAAATCAAAATCCACTGAAGATATTAAAGTTCCAGAGTCCTTGGACTTTATGCGCGAGATTACCATTATCTCTTCCATGGCGGTTTTTTTAGTGTATTTAGTTGTCGGGCTAATGGTTGGCGGAAAAGCGGCTGCCCTTTATAATACCAATAAAAATTTAGTGGTATATTCACTCTTGCAAGGCGTGCTCTTTGGGGCCGGTTTGACGATTTTGTTAACGGGTGTCCGGATGATGCTGGCTGAAATTATTCCGGCCTTTAAGGGAATTTCGGATAAGTTGATTCCAGATGCCATTCCCGCTTTGGATTGTCCGATTATCTTTCCTTATGCTCCGAATGCTGTATTAATCGGATTTATCGTTTCGATGATCACCTCCATTATTACCATGATTATTTGTGCCAAGGCGGGAGTCTTTGCTTATGCAGTACTCCCATTAACTATAACCTGTTTCTTTGAAATCGGTACCGCTGCAGTCATCGGTAATGGCACCGGGGGCGCCCGGGGCGCAATCATTGGTTCAGGGGTGGCCGGAATCTTAATGATCTTTTTAGTCGGCTTTTCCATCCCCTTCCTTAAACATACTGTTTCTGATTTCATTATCATCTTTGGCGGAAATGATTTTTCGTTATGGTCCATCATTGTTGGGGCTATTACTAAATTTTTCGGATTAGGCGCTTAAATCAAATGAAAAAGAAACTTTATAAATCCTACATCCAGCATGTTCAAGAGATTATTGCCAAAGTTATCGATGAGCAGTCCGAAAATATTGAATTTGCTGCAAAGGCAATGGCTGATGCCATTGCTGAAGGAAATACGATTTATGCTTTTGGTTGTTCCCATGCTGGGATTCTGGTTGAAGAGCTCTTTTATCGTACAGGCGGATTGGCACTCATTAACCCAATATTTAATTCAACTTTGATGTTAAATACCCGTCCGATTACGCTGACTTCAAGTATGGAAAGATTGGAAGGCTTCGGTGGGGAAATTATCCGTAGCAGTCCTGTAACAGCTGGAGATGTAATCTTAATTCATTCCGTATCGGGCCGAAATCCGGTAAGTATTGATGCTGCGTTAGAGGCCAAAAAACGGGGAGCCTATGTTATTGTTTTAACCAATTTAACCTATTCAAAACAAGTCGCTTCCAGACATGCAAGCGGGAAAAATCTATATCAAATGGCTGATTTAGTGATTGATAACTGCGGCGATTTTGAGGATTCTTCAATCCAAATCGAAGGGCTGACCCAAAAGGTTGCCCCAACCTCCACGACCATCGGAGCTATGATCGTTAACTCCATTGTTGTAGAAACAGTGGCGTTATTAATCGATAAAGGGATAACCCCACCGGTTTTCCATAGCGCCAATGTGGATGGAGGGGATGAGGCGAATAAACAAATTTTTGAAGTATTTAAAGACCGCATTCATTATTTATAACATAAACCGGCAGATCCTCCATAAAGCATTTTAAGCCAAATCCGGCCCAATTTTTTGCTTTGATATCGCAAAAAAATTGGCTGGATTTGGCTTTTTCAATGGTATTCATTAGTTAAAAAAATAAGGGCCGGTAAATATTTTTTTGGTAACTTGCTTAAATTAATATAATGCAAGAAACGCTGTGAAAAATTTTTAAGGGATGAGAATTTATCATATGAAAATTTTATGTACTTCGCAAATTGGATCCAGTACGGTTTTAGGACAAACCATGCGGGTGATAGCCATTGCCAAAGCTTTACAGCAGCGGGGAGCCCAAGTGAAATATCTGGCCGGAGGGAAATTAATCCCGGTGGTTCAAAGTCATGGGATTAAAATTATCCCCTTGCCCCCGATGCCGGAAATTGAATTATTCCCAGATAGTGAACAAATGAAAGATCAGCGATACCAAGAGAAAATGGCGGTTCAAACCGCAAATTGCTTTCAGCTGTCACAAAACAGCGAAAAAGAGACGATTGCCGCTGACCGGCCGGATTTGATGCTGTGTGGTTCGCCCCTGAGTACACTTACTGCCAAAGAAGCTAAAATTCCTGCCGTTTTAACGATGTTACAGCCTCATGGAAAAAAAACCTTCGCCTATTTTGAACAAAAAATGCAAGACCGGAAAAACTTGAACCATATACTGGAAAATAGGATGTGTTTGCCGAACGGAAAACTATCTGGCGGAGATTTTCAGCAATCTTTTCTTCAGGCCCTCGATGTCATCGGCTTGATCTTTCTGGAAGGAATGCCTGAAATTAGTGGGGGCATGGATCTCGATGAAATCAGCAGTCATTTTGGGACAAAGACAGACTTATTTCAGAAAGTCAAGCCTAAAATTCGGTTTACCGGGCCTTTACTGGCTGAGATGCCCGGGAATTTTCCCACGCAAGAAGAGCTAAAGCTCCGTTATACCGGTCATCCCAGTCAACCCTTGGTTTATGTAACTATCGGCGGGGGCACCGCACTTATCGGCGAAGAATTTCTCCACTTGGTGCTGGAAGCGTTCCGCTTATTACCTGAAGTCAATGGGGTGGTTTCTACAGGTTTGGCCATTGCCGAGGAAAAGATCGCCGGCTAC
>DNPQ01000566.1 GCA_003501335.1 Bacillota bacterium | reverse complement strand
AATGCCAAACGGGCCGGATTTGACGGGGTACAGATTCATGCGGTGCATGAGGGATATTTGATTGATCAGTTCGCGATTGCTTTTTTCAATCAACGCACGGATGAATATGGCGGTAGTCTGGAAAACCGTTTGCGTTTTGCCCGTGAAATTCTCGACGAGATTAAAAAGACCTGCGGTAAGGATTTTCCGGTTACGCTGCGCTATAGCGTTAAAAGCTTCATCAAAGATTGGCGGGTCGGCGGTTTGCCGGGGGAGAAATTCGTCGAAAAAGGCAAAGATATCGAAGAAGGCCTTGCAGCGGCGAAGTTATTGGTGCAATATGGCTATGACGCATTGGATGTGGATGTCGGTTGTTATGATGCTTGGTGGTGGAACCATCCGCCGATGTATCAGGAGAAGGGGCTTTATGTTCCTTATGCCAAGATGGTGAAAGAGGCCGTAAACGTCCCAGTCATTTGCGCCGGACGGATGGACAATCCGGACTTAGCTTTTAAAGCTGTTTCTGATGGCGCTTGTGACATTGTTTCTTTGGGAAGGCCGTTGCTGGCAGATCCGGACTATGTAAATAAGTTGCGGGCCGGTCATACAGCTTCTATACGTCCTTGTCTGTCTTGTCATGAAGGATGCATGGGGCGTATTCAGGAATATTCGGTTCTCAATTGCGCTGTCAATCCTCAGGCTTGTCGTGAGCGTACGGAGCGTCTTGTTCCTACAACGCAAAAGAAAAGGGTCCTCATTATCGGTGGGGGTGTGGCCGGTTGTGAGGCGGCCCGGGTTCTAGCATTGCGTGGTTACGAGCCGGTGGTTTATGAAAAAGCCGACCGCCTTGGCGGTAATTTGATTCCCGGCGGAGTTCCTTCTTTTAAAGAGGATGACCATGCTCTTGCTGCCTGGTATACTCATGAACTGAAAGAACTCGGTGTCAAGGTGCATCTTAATACGGTAATGGATATGGATGCTATCCGTAAATTCAAGGCTGAGGCGGTGATCTTGGCCACCGGTTCCAAGCCGAAACTGTTTACCCTAGGTTCGGTAGCCGTCCATTCGGCTGCCGATGTGTTACTTGGCAAGGTAAAAGCAGGGCAGGATGTGGCGATTATCGGCGGCGGATTGGTTGGTTGTGAGTTGGCCTTGTGGCTGCGTGATCAAAATAAAAATGTAACAGTTATCGAAGCCTTGCCGAAAATATTGGCTGTTAATGCGCCATTATGTCATGCCAACAGCGAAATGTTGGCTGCATTGATTCCTTTTAAAGGCATTCACACTTTAACCTCGGCAAAGGCAAAAGGTTATGATGGTAATTCACTTGAGGTGGAAATGCCGGAGGGAACTCAAGGAGTAAAAGCGGATACGGTCATTGCGGCGGTTGGTTATACCGCTGAAAATGCGCTCTATAATGAACTGCGTGATGAGATTGCAGAGCTATATCTATTAGGTGATGCCCGCCGGGTGGCCAATATTATGTACGCGATTTGGGATGCCTATGAGGTGGCCAGCCAAATTTAATTGACCGATATGCAAGGTGTTTTTTGCGGTTGGATACTCTGGAGAGAAATTCTCTATATCCGGGCTGATTGATTTTTCAGCATGATATTTGGTATAATGACCACCGTAAGGAGTGGTCCCATGGGGAAAAAATTAACCAATCGCTCAAAACAGGCTTTGTGTACTAAAAAAAGAATTTATCAGGGCGGAGTCAAACTGATTGAGAAATATGGCTATGAAAATGTAACCGTCGATCAGATTGCCAAAAAAGCAGGGGTTTCAGTTGGTACGTATTATCATTATTTTCAGTCCAAATTTGACCTGTTTGTCGAGATTTACCGGCAAGGGGATGAATATTTTAAGGCCAAAGTTCCTGAGTTACTTGACCGGCACGAAAGCTGCGCTTCAAGAGTAATAGCCTATTTTGCCCTTTATGGTCAGCTTTCGATAGATGATGGTCTTGAAATGGTCCGTAATCTCTATGTACCAACCAATAAAATGTTTTTGACTCACGGCCGGGCGATGCAGGATTTGTTAACTGAAATATTGAGACAGGGGCAAGTCGCAGGAGAAATTATTAATAGTGAAACTCCGGAAAAAATTACTGAACAACTTTTTGTGGCGGCTAGGGGTGTTATTTTCGATTGGAGTCTTCGCGATGGCCAAAGTGACATTATCGTAGACATGAAAGATATGACGCAGAGACTGATAGGTACTTATCTCAATCAAGCAAACAAATAAGTTTAAAGGATGTCCTCGAAGGTATGGAGGATTATCATTAAAATATCCAATGAATTGCTATTGTGAACGCGGCGAAGTATAAAATCTGCCACGTTCTTTTTTTATCCCTTACCATGAATATGGCAGTGTATCCGCACTAATGGGACATATAGGATGGATATTTATAGATGTCTAATTATTTTTTGATTGACATATAATTATTTCTATATATAATTAATTATATACATATAAGATTATATAGTCGAAAGATGGAGGAAAGTTTATGTCACTCAAACATGCCTTGTTGGGCTTTTTAAATTATGAGAGCCTGACTGGCTATCAATTAAAACAATTTTTTGACGAATCGATCCGTAATTTTTGGAATGCCAGTCTAAGCCAGATTTATCCCACTTTAAATCAGATGAAGGAGGAAGGGCTGTTGACAATGGAGGTGAAGTACCAGGACTCTTCACCCAATGCCAAGATTTATCATATTACCGATCAAGGGAGGGCGGAACTACAAAGATGGCTGGCTGAACCGATAGAACCGCAGCCGTATCGGAGCGCATTCCTGATCAAAATTTTTTTCGGCGCCAACATCGATAAAGAACAAATCATTATACAGCTTAAACAACGCTTGCAACTGGCAGAGCAGGAACTGGAAAACAGGCGTCAAATTTCAGAGAAGCTATTTCAAAAATTTTCTACGGAAAATGGACTAAACCGGAAAGCGTTATTTTGGAGTCTGACAGTTGATTTTGGCATCAAAAATGAGGAAACGACAGTAGCCTGGTGCAAGGAGGCTATCCAAAGGTTAGAAGCCCTCCAATAAAAAGATAAAGGAGCTGGAATTCAAATGAAAGTATTAGCCATCAATGGAAGCCCCCGGGGCCGGGAAGGGAATACCGAGCGTATCTTGGGACCTTTTTTGGAGGGAACCCAGGATGCCGGGGCTGAAACTGAAATCATTTATCTTAAAGACAAAAAGATCAATCATTGCCGGGGTTGTTTTTCTTGCTGGACTCGGACACCGGGAATTTGTGTGCATCACGATGATATGCCGCAATTATTGGAAAAAGTTTTTACAGCGGATATGTTGGTTTATGCAACACCATTATATTGTTTTACGGTAACCGGTTTGATGAAGGATTTTTTGGATCGTAATATTTCTTTAGTGACTCCGGCTATTGAAGCCCAAGATGGACGTTATTTCCATAATGCACGGAATGAGAGGGAGCGATCCAGGATGAGTGTGGTTATCTCGAGCTGCGGCTTTCCCGGCACTTACAATTTCTCCGGTTTGCTGGAGACTTTTAAAGTGATGACTAGAGGAAAATTAAATGCGGCCATTCTATCGGCGCAGGGGGGAATTTTGCAAAATCCGAATTTATCAGAGACGTTATCACCATTTTTTACGGCAGTCCGGAGCGCCGGAAGGGAAGTTGCCGAACTTGGTCATATCAAACCTACCAACCAAGCGATTATTGATAAAGATCTTATGGATCCACTGGAATATCAGCAAAAGGCCAATGCCGGATGGCAAGCGGCAATCAATCAAGGCACTAAGAATGAGGGAATGGAGAATAGAGATGGCCAATAGTGAAAATCTTAACTTAGAGGGATCAAACCATCAGAAACCATCTGTTCTCAGCAATATATTTAATCGGGAATTTATGGTTAGCGCAATTGTCCCTTTACTGATATTTTATATTTTTAGGTATTTGAGGATGACTCTAGGTGGAATTATTTTGTCCGGCTGCTGGTGTGTTTGTGTGGTGGTCATTAAACTCATCCGGGAGCATAAAGTGAATGTACTAGCCTTACTGGCCGGGATTTTTTCAGCGATTGGTTTGGTCGGCACCATCATTTCACAGAGCCCTACTTTCTATTTGATTTCACCGATAGTAATCGATATTTTATATGCTTTGATTTTTTGTGGATCTTTGTTTACTCCGAGACCGTTAATCCAAGTAATCGTTGAGGATTCGCATTTAGGATTATTCTCTGAAGATTTTAGGTCTACCCGTAAATATAAATCGGCTTGGCAAATTCTCACGGCGGCGTGGGGAGTCTTAAATATCACTCAGGCGCTGTTGCGGATGATATTATTACATTCAGCACCCGTGGAAGTTTATTACACAATCAGTACAGTGTATAGTAATATCTCCAGTCCGTTATTGTTGGTGTTTTCTTATGTGTTTCCCAAATGGTATTGGCATAGGAAGTGATTTTTTAAAAGATCCACATATTCAACTGATCTACGGCAACATCCAATAGTTACCTTTCGGCGATGAAGCATTTGATACGGTGTATCATTTTGACGGTGTGAATCTTTTCAATGAATCGCAAAAAGCGGTTGAGGAGTTTATCAGAGTAACCCAAAAAGGCGATCGTCGCCTGGGGTGATGAAGGATTTACACCAAATTTAGCTATCAATAACAGGAGGAAAAGAATCTTGATTAAAATGAATCCCGGATTTCTCAACCAGACCGGCCGTTCCGGATGGATTGGCCCGCGTGAAAGAATACGAAGTTTATAATGGCCTGGCTTATCTAGTTGTTGGGGAAAAAAGTTGAAGCCGAATACAGGTGAATAACTGTTTCCAGGATGGTTAGGCTTTGGCCCTAAATAATGTCCAAGGTTGAGAAGGCCGATCTTTTAGATACCCTTGCAGCCAATTCCATTGAGGGTTTCTTCCCAAAAAATCTTTAGCATTGAACGGTTCGCCGCAGGCCCGGCCGAACCTGGCCCAAAAACTAAAATTGTTGGCCAGTTCACTGCAGGTGACTTTACCATCGAAAGCACCGGCCGGACGAAAAGGCGCACTTCCGGATAGGCCAGTAAATTCTGCAGCATCAATATCGGAATGGCCACAGATAGTCCGCATGCTGGGATGATTTTCTTGGTTCCAGTACGGGTCATAATG
>DNPQ01000109.1:2285-2660 GCA_003501335.1 Bacillota bacterium | reverse complement strand
AAAGGTTTAATCCGCCTAATCGGTTACTCGAAATGGTCGGTCGAAATTTAATCCTGAGAATCATGGTATTTTTTTGGCCCTTTTGCCCCTCGTTGCTTTTTCCACAGCTATAGGACATATTTTCGGATTTCTGTTTTTGGGAAGAAGCTTAAAATCCCTGCTAGAAATGGTTATGAGGGGCAGGAGGGGATGAGAGCGTAAAAAATAAAAAGGATGTTTTGAAAAAAGATGACATCACAGAAGTGTCACAGAGAAAAGCTTAGAACATTAAAATCCGTGAAATCCTGGTCAATTTTTTGGGGTAAATTCGTCCAATCCGACGCCTTTTGTAAAAAGGCGCTGAATCTGTATAATCCTGGTCCGCTTTCTCATATT
>DNPQ01000109.1:0-1984 GCA_003501335.1 Bacillota bacterium | reverse complement strand
CAACACATCCCCCCATATGGCCCCATAGTAGTCCGAAAGTCTTGTTAATTCGTTCGATCCCGGCCGCGCTTGGTTGGTCACAGTGGGATATGGTGGCATATGGGGGGATTTTTTATGAGTGAATGAAAGAAATTCAATGATGGGTCAGTGACGAGCAGCAAACGTTAATAAGCGGATATGAACAATGAGTGCATTCTTGAAATTTCATATGAACAAACGCCGGCATTATACAAACTCTTGCGGCTCAAATTGTTATCCATCGGATTCCCTTGGCGATGCGTTCGGGGACGTCCATAAAATGATTGCCGGGATTCAACTCCAATATTGTATTGACTCCCAGGCTCCGTAAAAGATTCTCTGCTTCGGCGGTACACGTTTCTACAGTGGCAAGCCGCGGATTTTTGGACTTGCTCTCACGGTCACCCAATGAAAAATAGGCTCTCTCCGGCAGCCGAATGGGGCGGTTTGTCTTCATGAAATTCAGAAAGCCGTCATACCACAAGGCACTGGACATGGACGCCACGCGGCTGAAAATATCGGTACGGTACAAGGCATAGACCGCAAACAGCCCGGCAAGGGAATATCCCGCTATCGAACGGCAACACGGCGAAAAACCAAGCTTCGCCTCGACAGCCGGCACAATCTTTTCAGTCAGTTCCTTCAAATAGGCGTCTGCCCTACCGGCAAAGTCATTTCGATTGTTAAAAACCCTCGGCGCGGGCCAGGGTGACAGGTCACAATCCCAGTCCACTCCGTCAACGGAGATAAGAACAAACTTTGGATCTCCTTGCAGTGAAGCGACGGCTTCAGCCTCCGCAGCGGGAAAATGGGTATAGACGACGGGACAAGTCTTAGCAACTGCGGGAGAAAAGATGGTGGCTGAGTATCGTCCGATTGAAAGGTTAGTTTTTTCCATGTTTAAACTCATTGGGGATACCTTTTTGATTTTTATTTTATTATAGCAGCTATTCTGCGGGGCAGCAAAAGGAATTACGGTTACAGAAGAGGTTCGGTGGGTAAGGCTGAGAGGTGGGTAAAAAAGGAAATAAAAAATTGGAATGAATTGGAATTAATTAGAGTTCTTGATTGGATGTTTGATAAATAGAATATATTCTTCCGTTGAAACTCAAATGTACCTCCGGGTGCATTTTTTGTTTTTTTCAATCAATAATAAAATGGCTAATAATTTCTGCAAAAATACCGATAAAATATTCAATTACGGAATGAATTGTTAAATAATTATGTTGTCCCAGGTATCGGCATTAATAATTCCACGGAATCCCAATCGATATAATGTTTGGGAATTATTCAATCTTATAAAGAGGGATGAACTGATGAGTAGCTTATCGGATGGAATGATTATTCGCGGAAAGAATATCAAAAACCGGATTGTGATGCCTCCTATGGTTTGTTTTAGCTTTAAAGGTGATAATGGCGGCATGTATGGCAAACAGCATATTGACCACTATACGAAGAGAGCCCAAGGGGGCGCCGGCCTGATTATTATTCAAGGAACTCCCGTTTTCAAAGCAGCAAGTAGGCTCGGGGTTTGGAGTGATGAACAAATGAAACCCTTGGAAATCATCGCTCAAAACTGCCACAGTTATCAGGCTGCCGTAATGATGCAACTTGCTTGTGGTGATTTAAACATTAATGAATTATCGACTGAGCAAATTCATGATATGCAAAAGGATTGTATAGCAGCCGCTGCTAGAGCAAAGCAAGCCGCATTTGACGGTGTAGAGTACCATTTTGCCCATGGATATACTTTATGCAAATTTTTGGACCCGGTGTTCAATCAGAGAACGGATAATTATGGTGGAACTTTAGAAAATCGGATCCGTATCTTCACGGAAATTCTGCCGGAAATTCGTAGCAACGTTGGTAATACCTTTATAGTCAGTGTCCGGATGGGGGGCAATCTCCCCGATGCGTCAGGGGCCATTGAGACAGCGAAAGCTTTGGAGGCAGCTGGTGTTGATCT
>DNPQ01000213.1:3304-6169 GCA_003501335.1 Bacillota bacterium | reverse complement strand
GCTCCGGATCCACAGCGTTCCTGCGGGGTTGTCTCCGATTAATTTTAGAATCCGGTGACTATCAACCCGGGCATAAGGGGCTACATTTTTAAAGACCATCGTTCCATCATTGCTGAAAATCATTAAATAGCCATTTTTACTGATTTGAACTTTATTTAAAACTTCCCGAAAAAAATCGGCTCGTAAATTAAATAGAATAATCCCTTTTACTTTGGTCATGGGATTGCCATACAATTTAAAAAGGCTGATCACTCTTTCTTGACTTCCCGGACAAATAAAGATTGGATCACGATGTAAATTCCACCAGTAATAATCCGAAGGACTATTCGTGAAATGAGTTCGCCAATCGGCATAAGAAAAGTTTATTTTGGTTGCCCAACGATCATTTTCATATAAAAAAAATTTTCCGTCATTAAAGTCAACCAGAAGCGAGTCAAACATGGAATTATAAGTTAGAAATATCTTTTTCAAGCTATGATCCATCGTCACATAGTCTTCAGGGATAAAAGTTCCGTATTCCCGGCCATCCAGATGTTGAATGATGGTTAAAGTATCGATATCATTTTGAAGAGCTTCTAATTGTTCAAAGGTAGCACCCAGTCGTTCATTTAAATAATTAGCATCCTGGGCTACCATATCACTGATATTAATATAGGTGCTTTTGCGGATTTGCCCTGCGGCGATCCAATAGGATAAAAAACCGATCAGAATGACAAAGATAACAATAACCGGCAAAAAAAGGCCCATAATCGTTGTCTTAAGCGAGGAAAAGCGGAAGAAATTGATCAAGGATTGCTTTGGAGTGTTTTTCATGAGAATAACCCAATCTTTTACGACAACACTTTTACGATAAGCATATTTTTAGCATTTTCTAGATTTCTTTGGAAATAAACATCCATACTGTCGGTACCATTAAGGAGCTTTACAAAAAAATACTTTAATAGTAAATTTACGCTAATAGTAACATTTTCTTTAAGTAATTGCAACAATCTCGGATTTTTGAAACGATATAGATAGGATAGAGATTAGAAGATTTTTGCAATGAGATGTTTTAGGTTATGAGGATTAGATTACTATTATTTTGTTATATCAGTAAAAACCATTTAAGAATTTTTTCCAAGGGCTTAGGTTTAATTAATAGTTAGGACAATCCCGGATTTTTTTGAAATTAAATTTTTTTGAGATTAAGATCTACATTTGTTGGTTTTTCGTTTGAAACTGCGGGCGATTTGGGATTGCCTTCTAAAAGAATAAAAAGATGTTTTAAAAAACGAGATTAAGTGGAAACAAATTAATCTCGTTTTGATTTTATAAGAAAGAAATTATATAGCTACAAATATTTACAAAATAAAAACATTAAGATATTATTAAGATAATATCTAAAATGAAAGGAAGATTATAACGAAAAAAGGATTCATAATTTTATTGCTTGTTGCCGGGATGGTTTTAGGCATTGGAATGAGTGCGTATGCAGTGGATATAAAGGTATATACCGAGGAATGGTCTGGGGCGAAATACGATTATCAACAAAATATCACTTCTCATGATGATCTGGAGGCTTGGAATAACACCTATGATGTGTCCAATGATATTTTTGGTTTTGAGTTAGTGGCCAGGAGGTTTTACTTTAATGCCGAGAATGGATTTAACGGCAAGGTAAAAAACTCTATGGGAGATCAGGATTTGGAAATTTCGGATTTCAAGTTTGGCTGCCGGGTAGTTAGGAATGATTTCTGTACTTTCGATATTTTTAACGGCTTATTAATTGTAGATGGCATTAAGGACTATTCTGATGATGACGATGTATTTGTTAGCTTAACATTGGGTGGAAATTTGAATATCTATCTTGGGGATTACCTCCGCCTTCAAGGTTGCATTGAAGTTCCTTTGGCAGGGGAAGTTTATGCTTATAACACGAAAGCTTGTTTATTATTAACACCCAATTTTGGTTTAACGGTCGGCTATCGAGGCTATAAAATAGTTGATGATGAAGAGGACGGCGCTTATACTTATGAGGATTGGAATTATGTATATCATAATTATGATGAATCTTCAACCAGCAAACTCAATGGTTTGACGATGGGAATTGAACTGAATTTTTAAATGGAATCTTAGATTTTTTTGTTTATGGACTGGGTCGGTTGTAAAATAAATAGGAAATTGCTGGTCAGGAAGAGGTTTTCTCATAAGAGAGAACCTCTTTTTTTGATATAAGGAATTGAAAGAATATTGATACTATTTAAATGTTAAAATCACACTCATTGGGGGGCAATGAAGTTCTGAAAGTAAAATTGTGATTTATTATCAAATGGTAAAATAATACACTGATGGGATAATTAATAAATCCCGATGACCAAAGATGAGGTGAAACCCATTGAAATTAAGTTTAAGGGCTAAAATAAATATTACATTTATGATTTTGGGTATCGCTGTTTCACTTCTCCTTGGCGCTTTTTCGGTCATTTTTATTACCCGTGATGAAAATCAAAAAGTCCGTCAGAATTTAATGACGATAGCAAAAATCGCTGCCCATAGCATTGACGGGGATAGCTGTGCTCAGGTCAAACCCGGTGATGAATCCACGGCCTATTATCGTGGGGTCGTTGCAAAGCTGCGTCTACTCCGGAAAGATTCAGGTGTATGATATGTTTATACATTAAGAAAAATGATCCTGTTGTGATCCTAAATGCTATCTTGGTGTTAGAAAAAAATACCTCTGAGATAGAAAAAGCTCCTTCCGGGATACAAAAAGCTATCTTTTAGGTAGAAAAAAATACCTCTGAGGTAGAAAAAGCTCCTTTCGGGATACAAAAAGCTATCTTTTAGATAGAAAAAGGTACCTCTGAGGTAGAAAAAGCTCCTTCC
>DNPQ01000213.1:0-2963 GCA_003501335.1 Bacillota bacterium | reverse complement strand
AAAAGCTATCTTTTAGGTGGAAAAAACTGTAGTTAAGTTACGAAAGTCTGTTTATGAATTTAGGTACAATAGAGGCCAATGGATGGCTTCATTTTTTTGGGTCCTCATGACCCTCATTCCCCTCATTGATTTTTTTTCACAGCTAAATGACATATTCCCGAGATTTCTATTTTGGGGAGGCAGCTTAAAATCCCTGCTAGAAATGGTTATGAGGGCCATGAGGGGGATGAGGGAATAAAAATGAAAAGGATGTTATGGGGTTGATAAGCATCCAAAAAAGATATTAAATATTAACATAAGAGATTGTTAATAAGGTTTATAATATAAATATGAAATTACCAATACAGGGAGGGATTTTATATGGCAATTGAATGGACGGAGGATTTGGCTGTAGGTGTTACGATAATTGATGATCAACATAAGGAATTATATCAGCGGATCAATCAGTTGCTGGAAGCCTGCAATCAAAGCAAGGGACGGGAAGTCGTCGGAGAGACTATCAAATTTTTGGAAGATTATGTGGTAACCCATTTTGGCCAAGAAGAAGAGTATATGCAGAAATATAATTATCCGGATTATCCAAAACATAAAGGCTATCATACTGAATTTATTAAAAGTTTTCAGGAGTTGAAAGCCAGATTTGATGCCGATGGACCGGGGGCCCATATCGTTATCATGACCAACCGGATAGTGGTCGGCTGGTTAAATAGCCATATCCGGAATGTGGATAAGCTATTGGGGGCTTACTTAAAGGATAAAGCATTGGTGTGAATGAGTCTGGAGCTTTGGTCATGAGGCGGCAGCTATAAATGCAAAAGAGATGACGAATAAACACACAATGATGGAGGAAGGTCAACATGATTCAATGGACAGAAGAACTGGCAACCGGTGTTACAGAAATCGATCATCAGCATCAGGAATTATTTGGGCTTATTAATAATCTGTTACAAGCGATGCATGAAGGAAAGGGCAAAGATGAAATCCAAAAAGTCATGACCTTTTTGGATGATTATGTGGTGAATCATTTCGGGATGGAAGAAAAATATATGAAACAGTATGACTATCCGGAATTTGCTCAACACCAAAAACAGCATCAGAATTTTACCTCCAATTTCAGCGATATCAAAAAAGAATTGGAAACGGCTGGGCCTTCCTCGGCGCTTGTCATTCAAACTCAGCGTAAACTGCAGGACTGGTGGGTGAATCATATTGAAACCGTGGATAAGAATTTAGGCGCATTTTTAATCCCGAAATTCTGATGAAATAGGAAAGCCGGTCAAGATGGTGCGTACTGTAGTTAGAGGGAAAATTTGGAGATAAAAAGGGTAGCATTCATTGGCATAGGTTTTCAAAGTGCCGATAAGGTAAAATCTTCTGTTTGGGTTAGATGGCCGACTTCTGAGTCGGCTTTTTTGATTATTGGAAGGGTAACCCACGATTTTCTATTGGATTGATTCTTAGCTTGGGCTTCATTCGTTCATATTTCCTTCGTTACGGTAATATCTTGTAGTAAAAGCGACCGAAGAAGGGATGGGCTCAAAATGACGATTAATTATATTTGGCTGCTGCTTTTAATTGCGCCCGGGTTTGCCTGTCGGAGTATATATGAATACTTAAACAGCGGGGGATACCAGGAAAACGGGGTTCGTTTAATCCTGTCGTCGCTTTTTTATAGTGTTTGGGTCTTGGTGATGAATTACGGCTTTTTATTATTAACTTTTCATATTAAAAATTTTGCCGAAATCCAAATCCTTTTTAATAATATCCTTTTTGTTATTTATTACCTGTTTATTACCATCATTTCATGCGTGGTGGTGGCTTTGGTCTGGAATTTTATCCATCCCTATCTGACCCTTAATTTTGTGAATGCCGTTCGTCATGGGCAGCAAAAACCGGATATTTCAGTCACGCCTCTTTGGGATGTTTTTCAAAAAAATCAGAATCAAGCGGTGGTGATTTGGAAGGGCCGCCAAATTATGGCCAAAGGAATTATCACCGTATTTAATTCCGCTTATAATACCCGAAGGGAATTATTGATCATACCCAGTGATAAGATTGAGGATAATTACCCGGCCGAAGAACTTAAGGAAGTTTATGTGGATTGCGATAATGATCTGGTGATACAAATTGTGAATCCTCATAGGGAGGTAGTACTAAAATAACCGTGTCATCGTCACAGCAGTCCGCGGCTAATTCAGTTTCTTGAATTATTGCATGGGTGTCTCCCGGATTCTCTCTTGAAGGAGATTCTTTTGTTATCCGTGACAAATCATGTTCCCGGATTTGTTTAGGAGTCAGAAATTGCTGGTAACTTGGATCGACTTCTTTTATTTCAACCCACATAAATAAGCTCCAATATTCGTCTGATTTAATTATTGTTTACTTTCCGTTTGGTAAATATTCACTTAAAAAAAGCCTTACAAGGTTTTCCTTTCGGGGAAACTTGAAGTTTTCTGTTGCTGTAATGCTTTAATGCATTCACTACTTTTATCAATATCCGTTTTTTAAGACGCTTAATAAACCCCCATCTAAGTTTATTTTTTCCACTTAATAAATAAAATGATTCGCCGATGATGTCGTCATCAAAATGATTCTAATCATTTTAATGATAACATGATTTTGCGATGCCATTTACTAAATGCAATCAAGTGATTTTGGGGAGCGTGAAGCAGTCGATGGCAATACAGTATTGGAGGGTATCTGAAAAAAAGGGAAACAGAAAAGGTAAGCCATTGGATACCAATGGGGAACAGCAACTTCAGGTGGATGGTAAGGTTATGCGGACAGGCGCAGCTTATACCAACGAAACCAAACGTCCTAACCCCGATGGGGGTATGATAGAATTTGAAACCCGTTTAACACCCTTTGATGAGGAAAATGGGAAAGCCGCTGGAAACATTAGCGTTTCGAGAGATATTTCTATCCAAAATAGGATGGTGGAAAAGCTGCGAGACGGTGAGGAA
>DNPQ01000501.1:3183-5116 GCA_003501335.1 Bacillota bacterium | reverse complement strand
AAAATCTTCATCCCAAACCATGGCTTCTTCATCACCCTTAGCCTTTTCCTTAGCCTGTTCCATGAAGCGTTCCCGTTGATCAACCGGATCGTTCAGTTCGGAAAAAGCATTGGCCATTTCCCGGCCATAGACAAATAATTCAAAGCGATAGGTCAATTCCGGATTGTCAACCATCTTCTTGGCTAACGGCGATATCTCAATCGGATAATCAATCAAGAATGTAGGTTGAATCAATTTCGGTTCCACATACTCGGAACAAACTTCATCAAGAACCATTCCTTTGGTTGACTTAGGATCGATTTTAAGTCCCAGTTTCTGAGCTGCCGCCACGGCCTCTTCATCCGTATGAATTGCTAACCAATCAATTCCGGTATACTTCTTAATCGCTTCGGTGATCGATAATCTAGGCCATGGTGGCGTCAAATCAATCGGAGTTCCCTGATAGGATATTTGGGTCGAACCGCAAACAGCCATTGCCGTTTCGCAAATAATCTTTTCAGTGATATCCATCATTACATGATAATCCGCATAAGACTGATACAGTTCTAGCATCGTAAATTCCGGATTATGACGTGTATCCATTCCTTCATTCCGGAAACAATGCCCGATTTCATACACTCGGTCAAAACCGCCCACGATTAAACGTTTATGATAAAGCTCCAAAGCGATTCGCATGGTTAAATCGAGATCTAAAGTGTTGTGGTGGGTCGCGAAAGGACGGGCATGTCCGCCACCGGCGATTACGCTTAAAGCCGGAGTTTCAACTTCAGTAAAACTTTGTCCATCCAGTAATCTGCGGATCGTACTAACGATCTTGGAGCGTTTTAAAAAAGTGGTCATAACTTCCGGATTCGAAATTAAATCCAAATACCGTTGGCGGTACCGAAGATCGGTATCTTTTAAACCATGCCATTTCTCAGGCAATTGCCTTACCGCTTTGGCCAGTAATTTATAAGTTTCAATCTGTACCGAAATTTGACCGCGGTGAGTCTTAAAAACCTTCCCGGTAAGACCGATGATGTCTCCCAAATCCAGCTCAAGCAGATCATGATAACATTCTTCACCTAAGACATCGATCTTGGCATAGAGTTGAACGTTACCGCTCTGATCAACAATATTGGCAAAGCAGGCTTTCCCTTGATCGCGTTTAGAAATTAAGCGTCCCGCAATGGTTACGCTCTGATTTTCCAACTCAGTAAAACGATCCGTGATTTCTTGAAGGGAGTGAGAACGATCAAAACGCTCACCAAAAGGATTGATGCCCTTTTCCCTTAATTTCTGCAATTTTTGGAGACGAAGCTCCATTTGTTCATTGCCTTTAGGTATTTCTGGTTCCAATTTTAGTCCCTCCATAATGCCATCATTCATCTTATCCCATTATCTCATTAAAAAACTAGAGTGGCCCTGGCCACTCTAACTTGCAGGAATCGGGGATGCCTCCAAAGATGCGTTCATCACTCAATTACATCTTTATAATGGATTTGAGCACCCTGAATACATTTTTCTTTGGTGAACTCCAAAAAACGCTAATCAGCCCGTATTATTTTTTGAGTCCGACGATTTTATATTGAATGACCCCCATTGGAACATTGACATTGACAACCTTGCCAACTTTCTGTCCCATCAGGCTTCGACCTACCGGAGATTCATTTGAAATCTTAAAATTAGTCGGATCCGCCTCGGCTGAACCGACAATCATATATTCGACTTCCTGGCCGCCATTGACTTCGATCAATTTAACTTTCGAGCCGGCGCTGACAACGTTTTCATTTATTTCTTGCCCATCAATAACTTTCGCATTGCGAAGCATTTTCTCCAGTTGTAAAATACGTCCCTCAATGAATCCTTGTTGATTCTTGGCATCTTCATACTCGGAGTTTTCACTGATATCTCCTAATTCAATGGCCTGTTTGAGACGTTCCGCCACTTCCGG
>DNPQ01000501.1:0-2820 GCA_003501335.1 Bacillota bacterium | reverse complement strand
TCGGCTCCTTTCAGGCTAAAAATCTATGTTAATATATGTTTTGGTAAATCAGTTTATTCGAAAAAGCAGGACTCAAAAAAATAAAACCGCAGTTTGATCCCTATAAACAGCAAGCACCGGACTTGAATTTCCAGTGCCTTCAAAACAGTTTCATTATAATCGAAACCCTTTCAAGTGTCAAGAACTCATATTAACTCAACCGCTACCGGTTGAAACAATCATACCGTGAATTCCCGACCCAATTCCCTGAAGCAAAGAGCTAATTTGATGACTCGTTCCAATGGTAACTCCGAACCATACCAGAAGCCATCAATCAGATTAAATCTTGATCGTACAATGGCTTCACCCAACGCCGGATAAAGAGGCAAGCCGCCATATCTGCTCTTTACTATTATGGGTAAATCTGTATTAAAGCTGGTTAGAGAGGGGGACTTTTGAAATATTTCGCACCAAATAATCCTTGGCAAGCTTCGTACCAATTTAAGCTTGGATAACATCCCACATTTGATAATAATCCGGCAGCCACGGAGATCATCAGGCAAGGCTTGATAAATTTGGGCCGAGATACCCGTTTCAGCAAAAACCAATTCCGCAGCCCTCTCCAATGATCGCGCATTCGGTGAAACCAAATTTAAAAAGCGCACCTCACGGGCAATCAGACGAGCACAGGTAACCCCCAAATTACCCTCTTCCCAAATGATTGTGGCTTTTGCCTTTAAAGACGGTATTTCATAATTACGCAGGATACCCCGAAATCGATTGATAAAAAGTAATAATTCCAGAGCTTTTCCATCACTAACCCCGGGGAAGGCAGTGCCGGTTCGCAACGATGCCGTCGGTGTAAAGGTCGCGGCACAATCAAGCCCGACAACCCGGATCCCATATTTATCAAGTTCCGACAAAAACTTTTGCCATATCCGAACCACTCGGTAATTGCTCCAAATCTGGCTTGCATACCCGGGGAGCTGCCAGCCCATGCCTTGGGCGTCCCCTCCCGGAAGAAAACCGGTAATCCGGCCGATGTTCACAGGGCCTCGATAGTAAAGCCATTTTTCCGGTATAAATTTTTCCCAACGCGTCCGGGTAGTAAGCATCGAAGAAACAAACCCGAAATTTGCCATCTAACCGCCCCCCATAGCCAATCTATGAGAAGGGGCATCTTTTTATGAAATAGGTCGCTTAGGCCAATTTTACGACCCTTGGTTCAAAATGCATATCCCGTAATAATTTCAAGTAATCGACATCCCGTAGCTCAGAAGGCTTCCGTCCCGATAAAGATACTAAAAGGGCTTCCATCACATTCGTACCAAAAGAGCGCCCGTTAAACTCGGGTGTTGAGGTAACCAGCAACGATACACCTTTTCCTTTTAATTCTTCAATATCGGCCGCCGTTACAGTATTGGTGACTACAATCTTATTTTTCAACCCATAAGGCATATATTTTTTAATAAACAAAAAATCTCCGGCAATAATATCGGCTGCTTCATAATATTTGGCATATTTCGGTGTTACATTCTCCTGCTTCGCGCCGGTGGGATACAAAAGAGTAAACGGCATCTTGGTGATAACCGGCAATGCCACATACGCCAACCGCTGCAAGTTCTGTAATGAAGTTAATGCAATAGGAATTCCCAGCGCAAAAATCAAATCCCCAAAGACCATTTCACAACCTGCTTTTGTAAATGCTTCAGCCATTCCAAAACGATCAACCGCAGAAACCATCAAAACTTTTTTACCTTGTAATTGAATTTTTAATTGTTCTTGCAAGTAATCAACCACTTGCCGCTCCAGGGTATTCTTTAAGCCACTGCCATCAAGCACCGGCGATTTCCGGGCGGCCTTCGCCATACGGGCGGCATCCTTAATAATAAACCGTTTAGAACCGGCAATTAAATAAAGATCAATCCCACCCAACCCAAAAGCATCTACTTTGCCATCCAATTCCCCGATTAATTGAATGGCTTTTTTCAAATCACCATTGGTTCCAATCCGTTCGATGGTTACCTTTTCTCCCAAAAACTCAACTTCAACCCGGTGGTCACGAACAGAACTTCCCAAGCTGACACTGACAATCCTTTTCATATTGCGACACCGCTTTCTTCAAGAATGGACCCTAAAAATCTTTTAAAGTTGTTCTTCTATTTCAAAGACACTCGATTCATACTCCCGCAACACTTTCTCCAGCGATTCCACAGTTGTCAGAGTATTAATTTTATCCCGCAATTTTGCCGCCCCAGGCATTCCTTTCAAATACCAGGAAAGATGCTTACGCATTTCCAACAGCCCCCGGTGCTCTCCGGAATATTGAAGCTGAAGTTGCAGGTGCTTTTCAATCAGTTCAAATTTCTGGCGAATGGAAGGATCAGGCAACTTGGTGCCGTTCTCCAAATAGTGGGCAACTTGTCCAAAAAGCCATGGCCGCCCCAAGGCGGCCTGTCCAATCATAATTCCATCACAGCCGGTTTCTTTCATCATAGCTTCGGCCGCTTCCGGGGAATCCACATCTCCGTTGCCGATCACTGTAATGGAAACTTTCCTTTTAACCTCGGCAACATAATCCCACTGTGCCTTACCCTGATAATACTGTTCTCTGGTCCTCGCATGTAGGGTAACCCCGCTCGCTCCTTGTTCCTCAGCAATCCGGGCTAATTCAGGGGCCACAATTTGATTGCTATCCCAACCCAGCCGGAATTTAACAGTAACCGGTATTGTTACACTGGCGACTACTTTTCGAATAATTTCTGCTGCCAGAGGTAAATTTTTTAATAGCGCCGCCCCTTCACCGGACTTCACAACTTTAGGAACGGGACATCCCATATT
>DNPQ01000595.1 GCA_003501335.1 Bacillota bacterium | reverse complement strand
TTAACCGGATCAAATCCAATTTTTTTAGCCTCGGAATTTTCCGACCAATCTAATGTACGCTTTGCAGCGGCTGACAATCGTTTAATATCTTTACGCAACTTTTCATTTTCAGCAAGTTCCAGGTTATCCTGCCTTTTTTTATTCTCCCACCAAGAGGAAAAATTACCTTTTTGAATTTCGATATTGGTCTTATTGATCGACAGGATATGATCCACGCAGTTGTCAAGGAAGGCTCTGTCGTGGGATACCAGAATAAAACCGCTTTTGGTATTCAGATAGTCACTGACCAGCTTTCTGCCGTCCAAATCCAGATGATTGGTGGGCTCATCAATCAATAGAAAGCTGTTTTCTTTCAGGAACAACGCAGCCAGCAGGACTTTGGTCTGTTCCCCATGGGAAAGGCTACCAAAAACACGGTATACAGCATCCTCGGAAACTTGAAGCAATGAAAGCTCCCGCAGTAATTGCCAATGAAGGAAATCAGGGACAATATCGCCGATGATATCAAGCGTATTGCTTTCCTGATGGACTCCCTGAAAAGGAAAATACTCAAAGCCGACATTGGCGGAAATCGTACCGCTATATTCATATTTGCCAAGCAAAAGATGAAGAAAGGTTGTCTTCCCTCGGCCGTTTCTACCCGTAAATCCCAATTTCCAATCGGTATCGATTTGAAAGCTTACATTTTCAAAAATATTATCGTAACTGCCGTCATAGGCAAAGGTCAGGTTGGTGACTTTTATTAATGACATCAATATATCCTCCCGCATAAAAAATAAACTGCAAGAAAGAAACTTCTTGCAGCTCATAAATACGGTCAAATCAAACCTATGCGAGGCATGATTTCGCGCCAACGTGCGCCGATATATTGTCTGAGTGAAAAGAGAGTTACTTTCTTGCGTAAGCACAACAAAACAAGGCAACATTGCCTGTTCCCACAATTTAATTGTGCTTGATAAATTAGCAAGAAAGAATCTTCATCTTTTCAACTCCAATCTTTATATTTAAGGTTATTATAACATAAGCATTTTTGGGATTCAACCAATCAACGATGAACAAAAGTGCCTCTCTCAGTCGGTTAAGAGGCTGCGTCATATCCATCTTTTACCAAAATAAAGAATAACATTCACAGAGCGAATATTGGCTACCTTAATCGGTTATCCGCAACGATTCATCTCTTTTTCTAAAAGTTGATATTGATTCAGTAAACCATCCAACTCGATACTGGCATTTAAAACTTCCGTATCGGTATAACCCTTTTCATTCCATAATTGTTGCATCCGGTTGCGGGCAGTTTGGATTTGTTCTTTAAGTATTTCTAAAGAAACAAAATTTTTGTTGATCGACATACCCTTTTGATACCTCAATTAAATGAATCACTATCATAACCAAATTTTTTCTGCTTTTTGCATCCTATGATCGTCCTTATTTATGCATGCATCTACTATGTGGTATAATAATTACTGAATAAGTTCAGTTACCCATCTAACGAATTATGTCATTGAGCTTGCAATAAGATTATTTTGGCCATATTTTTTTGACAGGTTGTCCCATAATCTTGGCGATTGCTTTTCTTACTTTGGCATTCTTTTCTGTTCCATGAATCACCATCGAAACTAAAGACTTGGCAATTCCTAGTTCTTTGGCAATCGATGTTTGAGAAACGCCTTTTAGGATTATTGCTGCTTTTATTTCCAGGGGTGTAACGGGGCCTCCCTCCTCACAGTTGAAATAGTTAAGGAGTTCTTCCATTCATTATATCTAAACTAAGAGCAAAAATCAAGAAGGGTTGATTCAAATTTGGAAAAATATGAAACAATTGGCACCCGTTTAAGACAGGCTCGAATCGCAAAAGGTTTATCGATACCGGATGTTTTTGAAAAAACAGTTATTTCCAGGGGCAACCTGAGTACACTGGAAACCGATAAAAGTAAACCTTCCGCAGATGCTTTAATTGTTCTTTCGGATTTATATGGGGTAACCACTGACTGGATTCTAAAAGGGAATAGTGCTGATTCGCCTTCATCCATGAAAGACAAGAACGGAGAACCTTATCATACCGCCGATATTCCTACCGTTCCAAATAAAGAACTAGCGAATTTCTTTGAGTCCATTGCCCGGGAATGGAAAGATGGAGATGGGGAAACCCGGGGCTGGATTATTGTCCAACTCCGGAAGGCATTTCCCGATATAGCTGAAAAAACGAAAAAATAAAAAGGAATCAAGTATCCATTATTCTCTGCAAAATTTCCGGTCCCCCTGGCCTATCTCCGGTTAACTCCTGAAATCCGAAGGAGCCATTTGAATTTTCCACATACCGAGTCTCTCCAAAATAGCCAGGTTCAATCACTCACCAAGAGCATCCTTCCCGATGAAGCATTTCAGGAAACTGGGGTGAATGGATGACTCTTCTTTTTGTGATTTAATATGCAGCACTTTTCCCCGATGAATTTCATAAAATGTAAAATAATACCATCCATAGTCTCCATCAATTGCCGTACCCAGGACTATCCCATACCTTTCCGAACCTATCCATGAAAAAGGAGGCCATCCAATGCCCAATCCTTTAAATTCCCATAGTATTCCCAAATATGAAAACCAGCTTGTCATTCCTCCTGTATTTGAGCCGACTGTGATCAAGGATCAAAGTAACGGCAAGGTGAAAAGTCATGACTACCAGGTCACCATTAGCCAATTCCCCCAGCAAATCTTACCGGAGGGCTTTCCGGAAACAACGATCTGGGGTTATGGCGGCAAAGTTAAAGATAAAGATACCGGCCAAATTATTGCCGATTTCCAGTCCTCGCCCGGCCCAACTTTTGAAGCCAGACGGCACATTCCGATCCATGTGCAATGGATCAATAATCTGACCGGGCCCCATCCCCTGGCGGTGGATCCTAC
>DNPQ01000420.1 GCA_003501335.1 Bacillota bacterium | reverse complement strand
GTCTGTTGAGTTTCTTTAAAAATGTTTTGCATTTTTTAAAAATCTATGTTATTATATGAATAGTGCCCTAACTTAGGATAGTAATAATGTGGTTTGCAAATTCGAAGATCGCATAGGCGTGAAATTGCCTCCAAGTATTATAAGCCCGAGGGAAAGGTATAATAATAGCCTATCCGGCTTAAAATGGAGGTTTTTTTATATGTTTCAAGATAAAACGCTTACATGTAAAGATTGTGGCAATGATTTTACTTTCACTGTCAGTGAACAAGAGTTTTTCGCAGACAAAGGATTCGCGAATGAACCGGGACGTTGCCCGCAATGTCGCGCAGCCAGAAAAGAACAAAACTCCGGTAGAAGGGACTCTGGACGAAGTAGTTACCAGGGAAACACCGAACGGCAAATGTATCCTGCAGTTTGCCATACTTGCGGAGCGAATACGATGGTTCCTTTTCAACCATCTGGTGATAAACCAGTTTATTGCCGCAATTGTTATAAACCGCGCAGACAACAATATTAAAAATTATTGAAAGCAAAAAGATTCTCTGTAGTAGTACAGAGGATCTTTTTTCACTTCTTTTTCGGATGCAACTGTGCCGCTACTCCTTGAAAATGATTGAAGGCGTCACAGAAAACTTTAAATAAAGTAAGAACTATCCCAATAAAATTATTTTTGGATGATTGCTTAATTTGTTTCATATGGAACATAAAAAAGAAAGTCCCGGTTACCAAGGCGGGATAATCTCTGGAATAGTGTGGCACCATCCATAACAAAAAGGCCCAATTGCTTGCGCCTTTTTAGATTAATATTGGGGTTCTTGCTGCTCAATATATTTCCGTCTGTCCTGTAAGGTTTGCAATGCGCCGTCAAAAGTTTGCGCCAATTGTTGAAACATCTGTTGAGCCTCTTTGTCCTGAGTTTCCAAAGCAAAAGTTTTCATACTGGCCGAAACGCTTTGAACACTGGCTATGGCTTTTTGGACTTGAGTTCCTACCGTCATTTCTTCACCCCTTTTCCAAATCCTTCTTAACGCAATAAGAAGGGCTCCGTTTTTTTGAGTATCCCTTTAAGTTTACGAGCGTAATCGGCGTACATATCTTTAGCATCCTGAGGCTGTGTTTCCAAAGAAAATGCTGTTAAATCAGCCTGTATTTTTAGAAGATTGGCGTAGAGGAGCTCTTTTATTTTTGGTTGGGGCAAATTGATGGTATCATCATAAAGATCAAGATAAAGATCACCTGAGGAATCGACCTGGCCTAAAAAAACATTGGATAAAAGTATTTCGGAGCGTTCCAACTGCAAATTTAACCAACCCCGGTTTAAGCCGATAGTAGTCAAATTTTCATCTAGGCTCTTGCCGTCCAGGATGACGGTTTGGAGATCGGTTTGGGGCGCCACTTTTTGGCCGCAATCATGCGGGGTAACGGGTTGATAATCAGCCTTCGGCAATACGTTAATTTCACCCGTTGTCTCCATCAAGGCAAACTCTACTTCACCGGCATTAAAGATGTTCTTAGAACGAAGTTCCCGTAATAACTCTTCACCCGTCAGTCTTACCTGATTGAGGCCATCCTCCATGATTTTTCCTTGCTTAATCAATATCGTTTCTTTACCGTATAATAGATCATGAATCCAGATACTTTTTAATCCCAAATAATCAAGGGCGATCGGTAACAAACCCCAGACCATAAAGGCGATAAAACCTAAAACTAAATTGCCGATGAGTCCTACCGAGATTAAAGCGGCTAATATCCCCAACACTCCAAAGGTAATAAAATTAAATGAGTTCAAGCGGGAAGAACGTTTTTTGCCAATGAGCCGCACCAACAGTAGAGTTATAAAAAACATTAAGAGCGAACGGAATAAAATAATGAATGAATTCGGCATTTTTTCCTCTTCTTCTAGCGGCTTTTATATTGTGGCTCTTCAAATTCAAGCACCTTTAAGCGTGCTTCCATTCCGCTGATGATTTCACCGGTCGTTGACAATGCTTCATTAAATACCCTTCGGGTCTCTTCACTTTGACTTTGAATGGAATATATTTTTAAAGTGGCTTGAGCGTTTTTTAAACTGGCGATAGTTTGTTTGACTTGAGAACCAACGGTCATTTTCATTCTCCTTTCCAAAGTAGTATGTTTTTTTTACTTGATAAAATTCTCCAAACCGGACTCCATTTGATGGGAAAGACTACAAGTTCAACTAATAGCACTGTGTATATGGTTTTGCCGAGCGACGGCCTAGCTCGCCGACAAGCCGAGGGACGTCATTCCAACGTCATCTTAGGCGACATCCTTGAGCGGTGGTTATAGTCCTTTTAAAGTTGAAATAAGAGAAGTGATGTTATTGAGACCCGAAGGTAACGGCTTATATCCAATATATCCTGGATAAGTGGCGGTAGGGGATAAAGCGGTTTGAAGCTGGCTAATGATTCGGTTGGGGACTGCCTTTTTGGCTATCGAGAAATCCTTTTGGCGCTATTTTATGCCTTTACTTATAACGTTATTATATTAGTATAAATTGAATTTGGAAAATCGGAAATGACAGATTTCACGTTCGAAAATTAGGAATGGGAATGCAAAAACCTCTTTTCTTATTACCATAGTACACCTGCTATTTTCGAAATTATTTTGAAGGTGTTACCGTCATCTCTCTTCAATCGATCCGCTAAAATATTTCAATCCGAGACAAATGTCATTTATAATTTTCATTATCTGTATTATATTTACAAGCAATTGAAACTCTAAAAGATTTCTGGAATTCAACAATCAAGAGAAGAATATAAAAGATCAAAAATAAAGGGCGTTGATAGTATGGGCTATATTGATGATGAAATGAATCTCCTAGAAAAGATTACCATTAAGAGGGCTGTCATGACAGCCCTCTGGAATGAACGCGGATATACCGACGTCGAGATTTTAGAGAGCAGTATTCAATTGGATTATTTATTGAATCAATATCAGCAGCTGCTTATGGGGAAAAAAGAGATCCAAAAGCAAGTCAACATCGCCTAAAAACGGAAAATTAATATCCTAACAAAAAAACAATGAAAGCGAAAGGAGTATTTGAATTTTTATGGAAATAAATATAAATATTGGTAATGTTTATCAAAGGAATCATCCGGATGGAGCAGAAGATATTAAAAATTGTGGATATTATTGACAGCAACCCGATTTTATTTGAAATATTTAAAAGCTGCCCTTTAGAAATCCTATATGATTGCAATCTGAAAGAATATCCGGCAGGTGCTGTCATTTGGAATCAAGGCGAGATAATTGATAATTTTAATATTATCGTGAATGGTTTTGCGGATATTTATTTATCGAAAGAAAACGGGAACAAATATTATATCGGCACCCATCAAAGTGGAGCGTTTATTGGAGAAATTGAGATCTTTGAAAAAAAACCATCCGTTTGTACAGTGGAGGCTTATACCGCGGTAACTGTCTTAAAAATTAAACAGGACTCTTTTTTAAAATGGCTTTCCCAAGACGGCAATATCAAATCACAGGTGATCAAAGTTTTATCCGGGGAATTTTACGATTACTCCCTCAAAGCGGGAAATGATATTCTATATCCCCTGAAAGTCAGGATCTGCTCTTACCTTTTGTCACGGAGCAAACAATTGTCCACCAAAACCGCAGATATCGTAGTGAAGGTCAACAAGGCAAAGTTAAGCGAGGAATTGGCCGTTACCCCCAGAAGCATTCACCGGGTTTTACATAATTTACAAAGCAAAGATATTATTGAAGTCAAAACGGATGCTATCATCATCAAGGATTTAAATAAATTGGCGTCCGAAGAAGAAAACCAACGGTGATGAAAAGAGTTAAAAAATTATGCATCATTTCTATTTGTCATTTACTTATTGACGCAATATATTGTATGTGATATTATTTTTATAACAACATATTGAACGATATCATGTCATGACATGACATGACATAAGGCACCGGTGGCCGGCATCCATCATTTTGG
>DNPQ01000211.1 GCA_003501335.1 Bacillota bacterium | reverse complement strand
TGTGAAAAAATAATAAAGTCGTTGAATATGGAATAAAGTCGTTGAACTTAAATCCAAATATTGGTAATGCATTAAGTCCCCTTAGTCGTTTGGTTTAGGGGACTTTTTAATTTTTGAACCAGGGGTCAAATCCCTCGGCTTTAGCCGAGAATTATCAAATGTATATCACTTCTAAATAAAGGGATACTTACTTAGAGGTGAAAAGGTTGGATAATTATAGAAAAGCTGCGCATACAACTTTTGTGATTAATATTCACTTGGTTTGGATTACTAAATACCGTAAAGCGGTATTAGTAGGCGATATTGCCAACAGGACCAGGGAGTTAATCAAAGAAACATGTAAAAACAATAAAGTAGGGATTCTGGCTGGCTTTGTTTCCAAAGATCATGTTCATTTACTTGTTTCTGTGCCACCAGACTTATCTATAAGTCAGCTAGTGCAATTTATTAAGGGATATAGTTCTCGACAGTTATTTGAAGAATTTATTGAACTAAAAGGGCAGTTTCTGGGTCAACATTTATGGGCTAGAGGGTATTTTGCGGCGAGTTGTGGTAAGGTGACGAAGGAAATTATTATTGAGTATATACGAAATCAAGATACTGAATTACAGAGTAATACTCAAGAAGAACATGTGTATTAGTAATTTAATGGAGCTTACCCATTCCTTATGATAGTTTAAATTTTATAATTATCCAGTAAAATCCCCGATTCACGGCACTGGAAATCAGCCCGCTGTCTTATGGATTTTACAGGAACGTTTCGCCCGGGGAGAAATCAGTGAATCCGAATACCAACAAATGGAATCAAGATTACAATTAATAATTTACCTATGAAGATGCCTTTTTCAGTTTACAGGACGTTAGTTCCTATGGTGCTAGTTATCAATATCTACAGTCAAGATATATGCCTTAAACTGGCTTTAGCCAAATGTAATTTTACTGTAATCAATTCTTATGACGTTAAAGGTATTATTTTCATTAATAAGTTACGAAACTATGATTTTATTACATTTTACTTTCCAACGATTTGGGAAAATCCCCGGTAATATTTCAGGTCTCAAAAAATCCCTAAATAGATTCGCCGGGGGAGGGTCAGGAGGCGAAGATGACGCTGAACGCTCGCGTCCAAATGGAGCCGGAAACGCTTAAAGCCATTGTTTTAGAGGAAATTTCTAGAGTCTGCGGGAAGCAATATAACTTCGGATTTCATAGCTTTAAAATGCTTAAAACCGGGACGGCCTAACCCCACTTACCGTTACGATCATATTGTCTACTAAATATAAAATTTAGGCGGCATAATTTTCAGTATATAACTTTATTTTTTAACGGCATTAATGAATCTGCATAATGCCGTATTTTTATGGAATGAATTTATAAGATACGATAGAATCCAGCTTAACATGATTTTATACTTTTCGGGTGGTGACAGCTACGCTGGTATTACCCGCTTTATAACTATAGGAATTGAAGATTAATAAAGAGTTTTTAATGAAGAAGGAAAAATAATCATTGATAAGGTGAACCCAAGATGGATTGGGGATAGTTTCCAAAGTTAATATTGACTATCTTAATAGGAATAGTTATAATAAAAATATTATAACTCTTATCCAGAGAAGGTGAGGGAACGGCCCGATGATCCTTCGGCAACTATTCGGCTATGCCGAATTTTGGAGTTTCATTCATGAAACTCCATTTTCGGAGAAACGGATGCGGTGCCAATTCCGACGGGGAAACCCGGGAGATGAGAGGGGTCAATGCGAAGTAAAACCTCTTTCATTTTTGGAAGAGGTTTTTTTTATAGCAAGGGAGGATAATTTTCATGAAGATTGAGACTCAGCTGGCTCATGCCGGGTTCTGTACCGATTTGGTAACAGGCGCTATTAGCACACCCATTTACCAAACCGCTACGTTTCGTCATCAGGCAGTAGGCGTATCTACCGGGTATGATTATTCCCGGACGGTGAATCCCACCCGTCAAGTGCTGGAAACGCTAATTGCCGAATTGGAGAGGGGGGATCGGGGTTTTGCGTTTTCTTCGGGTATGGCGGCGATTACTGCAGTGCTTATGATGTTCGCTTCCGGAGATCATTTAATTGTCTCCAATGATTTATATGGCGGTACCTACCGGGTATTGGAAAAAAACTTTAAACAGTTTGGACTTACAACGACTTTCATAAATACTTCTGATCCCGAAGCGGTGAAGCAGGCCATTATTCCGGGGAAAACCAAAGCACTGTTCATCGAAACCCCGACCAACCCACTGATGCAAATCACTGATTTGCGGAAAATCGCATCCTTGGCTGGGGAAAATTATCTGTTGACAGTGGTTGACAATACGTTTATGACGCCTTATCTCCAATGTCCCCTGGAATATGGGGCTGATATTGTGATTCACAGCGGGACGAAGTACTTAGGGGGACACAATGATGTGCTCTCCGGAATGGTGGTTACCCGTGAGCCTGAACTCAGTGAAAAAATCGGCTTTGTTCAGAATTCGACAGGAGCGGTTTTAGGGCCTCAGGATAGCTGGTTGATGCTTAGGGGAATGAAGACACTGGGGCTCAGGATGGAAAGGCAGCAGGAAAACGCCGGAAAGATTGCTTTTTGGCTGGCGAAAAATCCCAAAGTAAAAAAGGTTTATTACCCGGGACTGCCCGACCATCCAGGATTTGAAATTCACCAAGGGCAAAGCGGTGGTTTCGGAGCCATGTTGTCATTTAGGGTGCAAAATGCCGACTTTGTCACCCAAATGATTAATCACGTTAAGCTGATCACGTATGCTGAAAGTTTAGGGGGAGTTGAAACATTAATTACCTATCCGGTTAAACAGACCCACGGGGATATTCCACCAGAAATCCGGGAGGCTATCGGGGTTACGGACGACTTGGTTCGCCTCTCGGTGGGAATCGAAAACGTGGATGATTTAATCGCTGATTTGGACCAAGCCATGGCAGAAGGAGAAAAAAGCCTATGAAATATGGAACTTTGCTATTACATAATGGTCACGAAATCGATCCTCATACCGGAGCCTTAAGCATACCGATTTACCAGGCATCCACCTACCATCAGGGAGATATCGATAAGCCGGGTCCCTATGATTATTCCCGATCCGGCAATCCAACCCGGGAAGCTTTGGAAAAAACCCTGGCGGCGATCGAACACGGAACGCATGCCTATGCCTTTGCTTCCGGAATGGCCGCGGTATCTTCTTCACTGGCTATTTTGGAACAGGGGGATCATCTGGTGGTATCGGCCGACATCTATGGGGGGACTTTTCGGATTTTAAGCCGCTTTTTCACTAAATTCGGCATTACTCATACCTTTGTGGATATGACCCAGCTGGAAAATATTGAGGCTGCAATCCAACCCAATACCAAAGCGCTTTTTTTAGAAAGCCCATCCAATCCCTTATTAAAAATTACTAACATCGTTGGAGCAGTCGCGATCGCCAAAAGACGTGGATTGATTACCATGATTGACAATACTTTTTTGTCGCCTTATTTTCAAAGGCCGTTGGACTTGGGGGTTGATGTTGTAATTCATAGCGCTACCAAATTTCTTGGCGGTCACAGCGATGTAATCGGTGGAGCGGTGATTACCAAGTCTCCTGAGCTGGCTGCCAAGATTTATTTTGTCCAAAATGGTTTTGGGGCAGTTTTGGGACCTCAGGATTGCTGGTTGTTAATGCGGGGAATTAAAACTTTACGGGCACGGATGGAGATTCAACAGCAATCAGCTTTAAAGATAGCCGGTTGGTTGAAAGAACAGTCTTGGGTCAGCGATGTTTATTATCCGGGTTTGGCAGACCATCCGGGGCATGAAATCATCAAATCGCAAGCCTCCGGTTTTGGGGCGGTCCTTTCGTTTAAAACGGATAGCGTCGAGCGGGCCAGGACTATTATGAAAAAGGCTCAAATTTGGTCGGTGGCAGTCAGCTTGGGTGGGGTGGAGTCGATCCTTTCCTATCCCGTGAAAATGTCCCACGCTTCGATTCCTAAACCCGAACGGGACCAATTGGGAATAACCGAAAATCTGATCCGTTTGTCGGTAGGACTGGAAGAACCGGAAGATTTAATGGCTGATTTGGAAGTCTGATGATCCTAAAGATTCTCTCTTTAGAAAAAATTGAAATGGATAGTTCAACTTGGGGGAGATTTTAATAATATAATTCATCAAGGTATGTTAATCAAAAGGATTTGGTTGACAAAAAAGAAAAAAGGCGGTAGGATATTTAATATATTAGTAAACAAATAGGTATTGTTTTATTAATTTTTGGAGTAAGAAATTTTACGATGGCAGTAAGAATTTAATCTGAAAAATTAATTGAAGGAGATTGCAAATGAAAACGTATCAAAAATTGGTTTTTATGGTGGTTGTAGGATTGTTGTTTGGTAGTTTTTTGATTCCGGCAGGCGCAAAGGAGGTTTTCACGGTAGGAACGGAAGGGGTTTATGCGCCTTTTACATATATGGATGAAAAAAATAATCTAACGGGTTATGACGTAGAGGTTGTCAAAGCGATCGCTAAAAAACTCCATGCCGAAGTCAAGTTTGTGCCAACCCCATGGGACAGCATGTTTCTCAGCTTAGAGACGAAGAAATTTGATTTGATTGCCAATGAAATCGGCAAGAATCCGGAGCGTGAAAAAAAGTATCTGTTCTCCGACAGTTATTTGATTTCAGGAGCCCAAATTATTGTCAGGGCAGATAAAAACGGTATCAGCAACTTGGATGATTTAAAAGGGTTAAAAGTCGGGATCGGGGTCGGAAGTAATTATGCCCAGCTTTTAGAGGATGTCAATAAAGATAAGAAAATCGATATCAAGTATTACGATGGAAATATGACCACCGTTTTACAGGATATTGTAGCCGGCCGGATTGACGCCACAGTTAACGACCGTCTGACCGTGGGTTATAACGTGAAGAAACTGGGTTTAAAGGTAAAATTGGTAGGGAAACCCCTTGCATTGGTTCCTAGTTTTTTTGTGTTCCGCCAGGATAAAGATAGCGGAGCATTAAAGGAACAATTTAACAAGGCCTTGGTTGAACTTAAGAAGGATGGCACCTTGGTTGACTTATCATTAAAGTGGTTTGGGGCCGATTTTACGCAATAAGCCGAAATGAACCCCATAAAATAAAAATGAACTGGACACAAACTGATGCAACCAATTTTGGATTTTCATTTTATGGTATCCATTATCCCGGAAATATTCAAAGTTATCCCGGTAACTTTGAATATTACGGCGGTGGCGATGTTTTTTGCCTTGATCGTCGGTACCACTACCGCACTGGTGCGAATCTATAAAATTCTGGTAGCCCGCCAGCTTGCAGCGTTCTACCTCTCCTTTACCCGGGGAACCCCGCTCCTGGTCCAAATTTACTTATCGTATTACGGGATTCCTAAATTTTTGGATTATGCTCATGCTTGTTATGGTTGGAATATCGATGTAAACGGAATACCAGCCATCGTCTTTATTTATTTTGCTTTTTCCTTGAATGTCGGCGCTTACTTGTCGGAAACTATCCGGGCAGCCATTCAATCAATTGATCGGGGGCAAATGGAAGCGGCATTGTCGATTGGCATGACGACCTGGCAAGGATTACGCCGCATTATTTTTCCCCAGGCTTTGGCGGTGGCTTTGCCGAGTTTCGGTAATACGATGATCAGTTTAATTAAAGACACCTCACTGGCTTTTATGATTTCAGTGGTAGAGATGATGGGCGAGGCCAAAATTTTAGGCGCCCGGGGTTTGGAATTTTTTGAGGTTTATATTGTGGTCGCATTAATTTATTGGCTCATTTGCATTGTGGTTGAAAGAATGGTCGCTATCCTCGAAAAAAGAGTAAGGCATTTTGAAGGGGGGAAGATTTAATGCTCCAGCTACAAAATATTTGTAAATCTTTCCACCGGATGGAAGTCTTGAAAGGTATCAGCCTGACGGTCAAACCTGGAGAGGTCGTCGCCATTCTCGGACCCAGCGGTTCCGGTAAATCTACTTTGTTACGTTGTATCAATTTCTTAGAGCGCCCTAATCATGGTCTAATTCAAGTTGGGGACCTGGTGGTCCAGACTGAAAAGGCCACTAATCATGAAATTCTTCAGCTCCGGCGGATTACAGCTATGGTGTTTCAAAATTATCATCTATTTAAGAACAAAACCGCCTTGGAAAATGTGATGGAAGGGTTACTCATCGTAAAGCAATTGAGCCGGGACGAGGCGCAGCAAAAAAGCGTCCGGCTTTTGGAGAAGGTTGGTTTAGCCGAACGGATGAATCATTATCCGTCACAGTTATCCGGCGGGCAACAGCAGCGGGTGGGCATTGCTAGAGCCTTGGCCTTGGAACCTAAGGTGATCTTATTTGACGAACCGACCTCGGCGCTGGATCCGGAACTTGTGGGAGAAGTACTCGAAGTGATCCGAACCCTGGCCCGGGAAGGCCGGACCATGATCGTGGTCACCCACGAGATGCATTTTGCCCATGAAGTTGCAAGTCATGTCGTTTTTATGGATGAAGGGCGGATCGTTGAAGAGGGGAACGCCAGTGAAGTTTTTGAACATACCCGCCAGGAACGAACGAAACATTTTTTGCAAAAGATTCAAGCGATCTAGAAATAACGAATAAGGACGGATATCAATGGTTTCAGCCTTAAAAACGATTGACCTCATCGGAAATACTCCGCTTATTGAGGTAAACTGCTTTGATACCGGCGTTTGCCGTTTATTTTTAAAACTGGAATCGCAAAATCCGGGCGGTTCGATTAAGGACCGGATCGGCCTGTCAATGGTGGAACAGGCCGAAAAAAAAGGGCGGATTAAACCGGGTGATACACTCATCGAGGCAACCGCAGGGAATACCGGCCTGGGTTTGGCTTTGGCCGCCATCACCAAAGGTTACCATCTGATTTTGGTGATCCCTGACAAAATGAGTCTTGAAAAGATCAATCATTTGAAGGCCATGGGAGTGGAGATCCGGATTACCCGTTCCGATGTGGCGAAGGGTCATCCCGAATACTATCAGGATTATGCCCAAAGATTGGCCCAGGAGATCCCCAACTCTTTCTTTGTCAATCAATTCAATAATTCGGCCAATCCATTGGCTCATGAATTAACCACCGGGCCGGAGATCTGGAAACAAACCGAGCATAGCGTGGATACTATTGTGGTGGGAGTCGGGTCGGCCGGAACTTTGAAAGGCCTCACCAACTATTTTAAAAAAGTGAAGCCGGATTTGGAAATCGTCCTGGCTGATCCCGAGGGTTCAGTCTTGGCCGATTATATCAATAAAAAAGATCTATCGCCGGCCGGCAGTTGGCTGGTAGAGGGAATCGGTGAAGATTTTGTGCCGGTGCAGTTTGATACGACGCTGGTCAAAAAAGCCTATTCCGTCAGTGATCGGGAAAGTTTTGAGGCTGCTAGAACCTTATTGCGTAAAGAAGGGATTCTCGCCGGGTCTTCCAGCGGGACGCTCATCAGCGCGGCGGTCCAATATGCCCGGGAGCAACACCAACCCAAGAACATTGTCACTTTTGTTTGCGATAGCGGCAATAAATATCTTACCAAAATGTTTAATGATTTCTGGATGGTCGATCAAGGTTTTATTCTGAAAGAGCGTCATGGAAATCTGGAGGACTTGATTACCCGCAAGTATTCTGAACGGGATGTTATTACCGTAAAGCCGGAAGATACCTTGTTAAGTGCCCATTCTAAAATGCGGCTTTATGATATATCACAAATTCCGGTGATCGTAGCGGATGAGATTGCTGGTATCATTGATGAGTTGGATCTATTGACGGCGGTGGAAAACGGCGATGAAACCGTTTTGAAGCAACCGGTGAAAGATTATATGTCGCAAAACCTCATCTTCGTAACGAGCGATGACGAGTTAACCAAAGTGATCGCTATCCTCAAACAAGGTTATGTAGTTATCGTCAAAAGGGAAGGCCACTTTTACGGTTTGATAACCAAAATGGATTACCTCAATTATTTGCGGCGTAAACTGAAATAGAGGAGTACTTACTATGAAATCATATGGATTTTCTACCAAGTCTATTCATGTAGGGCAAGAGCCGGATAGCACTACGGGCGCTATCATCACTCCGATCTTTGCCACTTCAACTTTTGTCCAGGAAAGCCCGGGTAAGCATAAGGGCTATGAATATTCCCGCAGTGGCAATCCTACCCGGGCCGCTTTAGAAAAATGTATCGCCGCGCTGGAAGAAGGGGTAGCCGGATTCGCATTCTCCTCCGGACTCGCCGCCGAGTCCGTGGTGGTAGATCTGTTGCCTTCCGGCTCACATATCATTGCCACCAATGATCTTTATGGTGGAACTTTCCGTCTGTTTGAGCAGGTTAAAAAGAGCGGGAATCAGCTGGAGGTATCCTACGTGGATCTAACGGACCCCGGTGTGATTGAGCGCAATATAAAGCCCAATACTAAAATGATCTGGGTAGAAAGCCCAACCAATCCTTTATTGAAAATCATTGATTTACAAAAAATCGCCGCTTTGGCAGCAAAATATAAGTTAATCAGCGTTTGCGACAATACTTTTGCTACCCCATACCTGCAAAAACCGTTATTATTGGGGTTCGATCTTGTGGTACATTCGGCTACCAAATATTTGAATGGGCACTCGGATATCATTGCCGGTCTGGTCATTGCCAAACAGGAGGAGCTCGCTGCCAAGGTGAAATTCTTGCAAAATTCCGAGGGCGCTATCCTGTCGCCCTTTGATTCGTTTTTGCTGTTGCGGGGCTTAAAAACCTTAGCTTTAAGAATGCGGGCTCATTGCCAAAATGCCCAAATGATCGCTGAATTTTTGGCGCAGCATCCTAAGGTCGAAAAAGTGCTTTATCCAGGCTTGCCCGGTAATCCGGATCATTTGATTGCCAAGGCACAAATGGCTGCTTTTGGCGGGATGATCACCTTTTTTGTTAAAGGCGGTGCAGCCGAGACTCTTAAGTTTCTTGAAAATACTCACTTGTTTTCCCTGGCCGAAAGTTTGGGTGGAGTAGAAAGCCTCCTTGAGGTTCCGGCACTGATGACTCATGCGTCGATCCCTAAGGAAATCCGGGAACGAAACGGTATTGATGATAATCTGGTCCGTTTATCGGTGGGGATCGAGGATGTTGAAGATCTGATTCAGGATTTGGACCATGCTTTGCAGGCGGTTTAATACATAATTGGCCTTATTCATATGATTGAAAGGTTATACCTAAGGCTGGCGCGCCAAAAGTGAAAGTAACTATAGTGAAGGTTAACTTTAATGTTAAATCATACTATTCCAATTTATATAATATTATAAATGCATTGCAATAAAAAAATAGTAATCTAGAATGTCATGAAAGTTGAAGCCAGCTTGCAATTGGATGAGTCACTCTTTGAAGCTTCCAAGCCAGAATAGGCTGAGGCCAGAGGAATGCAAGTCGCAGTAAATGGGGGAAGGATATTGATTCAGCTATGCGATCTCAAGAAAACCTTTGTTATTAAAAGCGGCCGGGTGGAAGCCTTAAAAGGTGTAACCTTACATATTAAAGCCGGCCAAATCTTTGGGATTATCGGATACAGCGGTGCCGGCAAGAGTACCTTGCTCCGCTGTATCAACCTGTTGGAGCGGCCTACCTCCGGAACGGTTACCGTCAATGGTAAAGATCTTACCGTTTTAACCCCAAAAGAACTTTGCCAGAGCAGGGAAAAAATCGGGATGATCTTTCAAAACTTTAATTTGATGCGCTCCAGGAATGTTTTTCAGAACGTTGCTTATCCGCTCAAGGGAAAGGGATTGACTAAAGTTCAGCAGGAGGCAAAGGTTTTAAAGTTGCTGGAATTGGTAGGGATTCGTGAAAAAGTTCAGGCCTATCCGGCGCAACTTAGCGGAGGCCAAAAGCAAAGAGTGGCGATTGCCCGGGCTTTGGCCAATGATCCGGAAGTACTCTTGTGCGATGAAGCGACCTCAGCGTTGGATCCCCAGACTACCCAGTCTATTTTACGGCTTTTAGAGGATATCAACCGGAAACTTCGGATTACGATAGTAATTATTACCCATGAGATGCATGTCGTTAAGGAAATCTGTCAGCAGGTAGCGGTAATGGACGCTGGAATCATCGTGGAAGAAGGCGAAGTCCGTTCGGTTTTCGCCCACCCGCAAGCGCAAGTGACTAAGGATTTTATCGCTACTGTATTCCAGCGTGATCGGACTGAAAAACTGGTAGCCGGGAAAGAATTTGGACAATCGGTGAACGAAAATGATGTCTTAGCCAGAATTTCTTTTAGCGATTCCGGAAGCAGCGATGCGTTTATTTCTATAATAGCCAGGTTATTCAAGATCGATACCGCTATTTTATTTGGAAATATCGAGCTCATTCAGGGGATGCCGGTTGGAAATTTGGTAGTCAAACTCAGCGGAGTGCCCGAAAACATTGCGAAGGCCATTGCTTACCTCGCGAAGCAGGAAATTCCGGTGGAGGTGTTACAAGATGCTGGAAACATTCAAAACATGGATGCCCAATGTCATCAGTTTGTATCCTGATATGTTCAAGGCTTTAGGAGAAACGTTATTTATGGTTTTGATATCCGGCATGTTGGCCACAGTTATCGGGGTTCCTTTGGGAGTGGTCCTGGCGGTGAGCAGGGAAGGCGGCATTTTGGCAAACCATAAGCTTTATAGTACATTAGGGAAAATCGTCAATACGTTGCGTTCGATTCCATTTATCATTTTATTGGCTGCTATCCTTCCGATCACCCGCCTTTTGGTGGGCACCACGATTGGGACAAAAGGTGCCCTGGTACCGTTGATCTTTGGTACCGCTCCGTTTATGGCGCGCCAAATTGAATCGGCGCTTTTAGATATTGATAAGGGGGTGATTGAAGCCGCCCTGGCGATGGGGTCCAGTCCGCTGGAGATCGTCTATCGGGTAATGTTGCGGGAAGGGCTTCCCGGCATAATTTATGCGCTTACCATAACCATGATCAGCTTAATCGGTTTATCCGCCATGGCGGGAACTGTTGGCGGAGGCGGGCTGGGTGATTTTGCAATACGTTACGGGTATCAATATTTTGAAACGGATGTGATGCTCGCCACCATTATTATATTACTGGTATTAGTCAATCTGGTCCAGGGGATCGGAGATTTCTTATTAAAACTTGTCACTCACTAATTTCAAGGAGAATGTTGATGATGAAAAAAATACTTATGTTTACTATGGTTTTCCTACTGATGACCGGGGTATTTTCAGGAAACGGAATCAGTCAAGCTGCTACCAACAATCAAGTTCAGGTGGTCAAATTAGGGATCACCGGCGATGATCATCGCATCTGGGACCTTGTCAAGGCAAAACTGATCAAAGAAAATATCGATCTGGAGATCATCAGTTTTTCCGATTATGTCCGCCCCAATATCGCGCTGGCGGAAAAAGAAATCGATTTAAACGCTTTTCAGCATTATGTTTATCTGAATAAATTCAAAAGCGATCACAATTTAAAAATTGTTGCGATTGGTCAAACTATATTGGCGCCGATGGGGATTTATTCGGGCAAATTGAAATCCCTGAAAGATCTGAAAGATGGCGGTAAAGTTGCCGTCATGAATGATGCCGCCAATGAAGGACGGGCGCTCAATTTGTTGCAAAGCGTCGGTTTAATTAAGTTACGGGATGGGGCGGGATTGTTGCCAACTCTCAAGGATATTGTGGCCAACCCCAAAAAATTGGAAATTATTGAGCTGGCGGCTCCTCAGCTGCCCAGGGCGTTGCCGGATGTTGACCTGTCTACCATCAACAGCGGGATTGCCATTGATGCCAAACTATCACCGCTTAAAGACTCATTGTTCTTGGAGAAGGCGACTTTAGAGAGTTCCAAGCCTTATATCAATATCATCGCCGCCCGGGAAGAAGACAAGGATAATCCGCTTTATAAAAAAGTAGTCCGCGCTTACCAGTCGAAAGATATTAAGAAAGCGATCCAGGAGATCTACCAAGGTGCTCAGATTGCGGCGTTTAAATAAAAAATTTTTCTAGACATTTCTGTCAAATGTAAGGCCGGTGATATAGCCGATGGTGGCGATTTTTAATTGTTCCTGGAAAGAAGAAGTGAAAATGGGCACTGAAAATAGAGGCAATCAAGCATTAAAGAATAACATCATTGCTCAAATTGACTGCCAAAAAGATGTATACATTCAAGTCAGTCACGATATTCATGACCGACCGGAGATTGGTAATCAAGAGTTCTACGCTGCTAAACGTCTTGGCGAGTTGTTAAAATCTTCGGGTTTTGCGGTTGAAACCAATATTGCCGGGTATGCCACCGGTTTTATCGCTCGCCGGAAGTCGAAAAATGGGCGAGGCCCGGCGATTGGTTTTTTGGCGGAATACGATGCTTTACCGGAACTCGGTCATGCTTGCGGTCATAATATTATCGGTACCGCCAGTGTGGCCGCAGCTCTCTCCCTGGCGAATGTCCTCGATGAGCTGGGCGGAGAGGTGGTAGTATTCGGTACACCGGCTGAAGAAGGAGGAGTAAATGGCAGCGCTAAGGCGAGCTATGTTCAACAGGGCTTGTTCAAGAATATTGATGCTTGTCTCATGATTCATCCCGCCAATCGCAGCGTTACCACTGAAAATGCCCTGGCGCTCGATCCCCTGGATTTTGAATTTTTTGGAAAGGCTGCCCATGCTGCGGCTGCTCCTGAACAGGGAATTAATGCTTTAGATGGAGTTATTCAGCTTTTTAACGGGATTAATGCTCTGCGGCAACAGCTAGCTTCTGATATTCGAATTCACGGCATTATCATTCATGGCGGCGATGCTCCCAATATTATTCCCGCTTATGCTAAGGCACGTTTTTTTGTCCGGGCGGCTAACCGGTCCCGTTGTGATGAAACAACCAGTAAAGTTAAGGCGATTGCCGAGGGAGCGGCTTTGGCGACGGGAACTCAAGTTAAGATCGGTTATTTTCAGAATCAGGTGGATGATTTTGTAATTAACCAGAAATTTAATACTTTGTTTCAAGAGGTTATGGCGGAGTTGGGTGAAAATCTGGCTGCTTCGTCCAACCAGAGTGTCGGTTCAACCGATGCCGGAAATGTCAGTCATGTAGTACCGACCATTCAGCCATCGCTTAAAATTGGTCCTCCGGAGATGCCGTCCCATAGTGTAGAATTTTGCAAGGCGGCCAAGTCTAAAGAAGGAGATGCGGCTTTACTCGTAGGTGCTAAAGCATTGGCGATCACAGGTCTGATTCTATTGACGGATCATGAAAGGTTACAAGCTATTCGAGCGGAATTTCAAGAAAGCAAAAGTCGATAATCCCATAAAGAGTCATAGGAACTTCATTTGCGGCCGCACGTAACCAGTGGCATAGGTTCATGCAACAATAATATAAAGGGAGTATCAAAATGTCGGAACAGGAAATTTTAGAACAGCTAGCCCATACAGTGGTGGAGGGAGAAGAGGAAACGGCGGGCGTCATTGCCCAGCAGGCGCTGGATGCTGGTATTGATCCCGGTATAGCAATCGTAAATGGTTTAGCAAAGGGAATGGAAACGGTAGGCCATTATTTTGAGTCCCAGCGTTACTTTTTGCCGGAGGTCGTTTTGGCTTCATTGGCGTTTCAAGCGGGTGTTAAGGTTTTACAACCTCATTTAAAAGCGACTGCGGTAAAAACGGGAGTGGTTGTTTTGGGAACAGTGCAAGGTGATACCCATGATATTGGGAAAAATTTGGTAGCGATCATGCTCGGGGCTGCCGGTTTTGAAGTGCATGATGTCGGCCGGGACGTCCCGCCCGAGGTATTCGCCGCTAAAGTAAAAGAGACTCGGGCGAATATCCTGGGCTTGTCGGCGTTGATGACTACATCGATGGCGGGAATGAAAACGGTGATTGATCTCCTAAAAAAAGAAGGTTTACGCGAACAGGTAAAGATCATGATTGGCGGTGCTCCGGTTTCCGAACGTTATGCCCATGAAATTGGGGCTGATGCCTATTCGGTTGATGCCGTCAGTGCCGTTAGACTCGCCCAGAGCTTGGTGTCTTAACAAACCAATGATTCACCGAATCCATGATGAGGAGTTATCTAAAATGGGCCAGAATCAGTCGCTGGATTCCAACGGTATGGTTAAGGTAGTATTTTATCCTGAAGGCCGTATGAGTAAGGTTCCAAAAGGCAGTATGCTGCTAGCGGCTGCACAGGCAGCAGACGTGAATCTTGAAGCTTCCTGTAACGGCAACAGTACCTGCGGCAAGTGCAAGATTCAATGGATTGACGGAGCGGTAACGGAGGTAACTCCAGAAGAACGAAAAATATTGCATCCGGCGGAGATTGAGTCGGGTTACAGATTGGCTTGTGCCACCCAGATCTTGGGGGATGTTACGGTGAGGATTGGACGGGAAATTAAGCAGACCACTTTGCAAATTGAGGCCGATGGATTGAAACCCGATTTTGTCATTGACGCACCGCTTCAAAAACGTTATTTGGAGTTAACTCCGCCAACTTTGGATGATCCGGCCACGGATCTGGAAAGAGTAGTTCGGGCAATCGGGCAGCCATTGGCAAAAGGAAATTTGCTTATGGCGCTACGGAATTTGCCAGAATTATTGCGAGCCGTCGATTTTAAGGTTACGGCGGTGTTCGAAGAGGACCAGTGTATCGGCATCGAAGCAGGAGATACCCACAACGAATGTTATGGGATCGCGCTGGATATTGGAACAACGACCGTGGTTTTAACATTGATTGAAATACATTCGGGGGTGGAGCTGGCCACTGCAGCGGCTGCTAATGCGCAAGGAAAATATGGTCAGGACGTCATCTCCCGTATTCAGTTTTCCACCCAGGCAGGCGGCTTGAAACAATTGCGGGAAGCGATAGTCCAGCAGATCAATGAGTTAATTACCATAGTCTGCCGCAAATCCGGAGTCAAGCGGGAATATCTTTACGAGCTGGTTGTGGCTGGAAATACAACGATGACTCATTTATTGTTGGGGGTTTCACCTGAAAATTTGGCCCATTCGCCGTATGTGGCAGTATTTAGGGAAGGAATCAGCCTGGGCGCTGCAGAGATGGGGATCCAAATCTCTCCGTTTGGCTTGGTTTATATCATACCATCCGTTGCCAGCTACGTGGGCGGGGATATTGTCGCCGGAATGCTGGCTATCGGTTTGCAACACTCTGCGAGTCCGGCATTACTGGTGGATATTGGGACCAATGGAGAGCTGGTTTTTGGTTCCCGGGATGATTTGGTGGCTTGCTCTTGCGCTGCCGGGCCGGCTTTGGAAGGAATGAATATCAGTTGCGGAACCATTGCGGTGGCTGGAGCCATTGAGAAAGTCGATATTGGACCGGATGTTGTTTTGCAAACTATCGATAATCAGCCGGGAGTGGGGATTTGCGGCAGCGGTATTATTGATACCGTAGCGGAATTGCTGAGAAAAGGAATTAGCGAGAGATCCGGGAGAATGCGTAGCCGGAAAGACTTTTTGGCCATCGGCGGGGAAGATTCCCTGGCAGAGAGAATCAAGGACCATGGCGAGCTGCGGTTCGAGTTGATTGCCGCAGAGTCTACAACGACGCCGGCTAGGGAGAATCGGGCAATTTTTATTTCCCAGAAGGATCTGCGGCAGGTACAACTGGCCAAGGCAGCCATTGCTTCTGCCATTGAAGTGCTCATGAAAGAGAAGGGCATCAATGCTTCCAAAGTGGCTCAAGTATATGTAGCCGGAGCCTTTGGCAAGCATCTGCGGAAAGAGAATCTGTTGCGAACCGGCTTCATACCTGCTGAACTTGGTGAGCGGATTGTGTTTGCCGGTAATACTGCCAAAACCGGGGCAATTCTTTGTCTGCTCTCCAAAGAAATGCGGCTTGAAGCAGAGCAAATTGCCAAAAAAACCCGTTATTTTGAGTTATCGGTTTATCCCGGATATGATCAGCTGTTTTTTAAAGCGATCGCTTTTCCCAGTTCACATCCTTCTGAATGAAAAGTTTGAAACAAAAAAGTGTACGAATGAATCTGATGAAATGAGTGAATCGTCATGAGTCAAATTTCAGCTAAAAAAAGGTTTCTGGCGGTGATGAATAACGAGAAGCCCGATCGCCCGCCGGTGATCTGTCCCGGCGGAATGATGAATGCGGCAATTGTTGAAGCCATCCAAAATAGTGGAACCTCGCTCCCTGAAGCGCACCGGGATCCGAAATTAATGGCCCAATTGGCCCGGGCGGTTCAGCTCGGGACCGGTTTCGAAAATTTCGGAATTCCTTTTTGTATGACTGTGGAAGCGGAAGTTTTGGGGAGTCAGATTGATTTTGGCTCTTTAACCTGCGAACCCAAGATCGCTCAAGAAAAGTACGGAAGTTCGGCTGAAATTGATCCGGCCGATATCGTCACCTTGCTTGGGAAAGGACGGATTGGTGTCGTAGCGGAAGCCGCCCGGATTTTAGCCAAAGAATATCCGAGCATTCCGATCTTAGGCAGTTTGACCGGGCCGATGAGTTTGGCGGCGTCGATTATTAATCCGCTGATTTTTTTGAAGGATTTACGAAAAAATCCGGCATTAGCTCATGGTGTGTTAGATTATGTCACCAAGTTGTTGATTGGATTTTCCGAAATTTTGGCTGAAAGCGGCGTTACAGCAATATCCATTGCTGATCCGACAGCAACCGGTGAGATCCTCGGGCCGGCAATGTTTAAGGAGTATGAGGTTCCACATCTGCAAAAATTGATTGCTGAAATTCATCGTCTGGGTCTCCCGGTAATTCTCCATATTTGCGGAGACCTTTCGGCTGTCAAGCCGTTGCTCGGGGAGATAGGGGCCGATGTTATTAGTGTTGATGCAGTAATGAGTCTGAAAAAGCTGAAAGAAGAATTTCCAATCTTAAAAACCATGGGGAATCTTAGTACCTTTCTGCTGGATAGCGGTCCGGCGGCGAGGATTCAGCAGCAGACCGGGCGATTGATGCAGGAAGAAGTCGATATTATCGCTCCAGCTTGTGGGTTAAGTACCAGTACTCCTTTAGAAAACATCCGAGCCTTTACTGCGGTTGTGACTAGGACTAGTTAAAATGAAAAGTTGTACTTCCAAGAATACTATCGTCGTTGCTTGCCGGACGATTGCAGCTGAATTGAATTTGGCAATTCGTGAAACCGGCTGCCCCTATCCGGTCCTTTGGGTAGATGCTGGCTTGCATCGTTCCACGTCGGCGCTTCATAGCCGTTTGCAAGCTGAGTTGGACCGGATCGAAAATGTGGGCCGGGTCATCCTGGCTTTTGGCTTTTGCGGCCATGCGCTGGAGGATCTCACTGCAGGTGATTTTGAGCTAATCTTCCCGCGCGTAGACGATTGCATCACTTTGTTATTGGATCCGACAACCCAGGGTAAAGAAATGGGAACGTTCTATTTGACTCCAGGCTGGTTAGACAATGAAATTAGCCTTTGGAACGAATATCAGCAAACGATCAAGCGCTATGGTCAGACGAAGGCGGATCATATTTACCGGATAATGCTCACTGGTTACCGCCGTTTGGGACTGATCGACACGTCAGTTTATTCGGTAACGGAGTTCATGCTCAAAACCCGCAAGATCGCCGCTGCGTTCAGCTTAACACAACAAGCGGTTCCCGGAACCATTCGTTACCTCAAAAAATTATTGACGGGTCCGTGGGATGATGAGTTTATTGTGATTGCCCCCGGAGAAAGCGTTGGCTTGGAACAATTACTTCCTTTTTCAGCGGCTCGAAATCTATAGTGAGAAAGTGTGTTGTAAACCGATTTTTGGGGATGGCATTTCAAGATTATCATTTAAGCAGGAGGGAAATGGCATGACGCAACAAATGACTTCCCGGGAGCGGGTATTAGCCGCAATTCAATGGGAGGAGATTGATCAACTTCCGGTTTTTTCAAAAATTCGGGGGGCGATGGCCAAAGTCATCAGCAGAAAGATCAACCGCTCGTTTTATACCGATGGGGAAGCAATGGCAGATGCGGCTTTGGCGACTTGGGAAAAATTGCAGGACGATACGATCCATTTGGGTGGCGGAAATGTAATTCCTTTTGAAGCACTCGGAGCCGAAACCATCTGGCCGGATAACGATTATCCGATGTTTAAAAAACCTAGCATAACCAGTGGTGAGGATGTCGATAAGCTGCAAATTCCCGACCCCGCCCAGGATCCCTATATGGTCGAATTGATTCGGGCGATTCGCATTGTCCGTCGGAAACTGGGAAAAGAAGTCATCATCAGCAGCGGCTTTCACGGCGTTTTTAACGTCGCCGGACGTTTGTTGGGGACCGAGAACTTAATGCTTCTGATCAGCAGAGATCCGAAGTTGGTTCATAAACTCTGCCGGAAAATTACGGATACGCTTATTAAATACGCTGAGTTACTGGTAGCGGAGGGAGCTGAAATTTTAGAGGTTGGGGATGCCACTTCCTCTCCGGCTTGCATCTCACCTAAAACCTACCGGGAAATGGTTTTACCCTACATGACCGAAACATTCCGTGGATTTAAGAAAGCCGGGGCTTATGCCATGTATCATCCCTGTGGCGGTGAATATCCGATTATCGATCTTCTCAGCAGCACTGAGGCTGATATTTTGGACTTCAGTGAATTGGTCGATCTCGATGTGGCGCAAAAGATATTTGTGAGACGGATTGCGGTAAGCGGTACGGTAAACCCTTCGCAAGTTTTGTTTTTGGGAACACCGGAAGAAGTGGATCAACATGTTAAAAACATCATCCAAAAATTACCGTTTAAGACAGGAACCATTATTGCGCCGGGATGCGGTCTCTCGCTGAACATTCCGCTTGCGAATGTGAAGGCAATGATCGATGCAGTCCGGAAATACGGGAATTATCTAAACTAGAGTTTGGGTTTATCCCGAAAACAGGAGGACGTTAACTGTTGCAAAAGAGATTGACCAAAGCAGAGATTGTTGAGAAAGCTCAAGCATTGGGGTCGGAATTGGTTGGTTTCGCTCCTGTCGGTCGTTGGGAAGAGTTTGGTGAAGTGCCGACGGAATTTCATCCCCGTAATATCTGGCCATTGGTGCAGACAGTGATTGTGATGGCGGTTCCGGTCTGGCTTCCTATCGTCGAAGCGGCTCCATCGGAACTTGGACGGGAACATTATTTGACTACGAATGAACTGCTGGATGTAATGGCTTATCGTTTGGCGGCATTTTTGAATCATCATGGTCACGCGGCGATCAATCTACCTCGTGATGGTTATGGTGAGGCTGGTGTTTTGGCTGAAAAACAGGTTGCACTATTTTCACATGTTTGGGCCGGTTATTATGCCGGCCTTGGTCAAGTAGGTTGGAATCATACCCTTTTAAGTAAAGAGTATGGTCCCAGACAGCGTTTGGTATCCGTATTCACTACTTTGAAATTGGAAGGTGATCCAATGATAGCAGTGGATTTGTGCTCCAAATGTTTGCTTTGCCAAAAAATTTGTCCGTCCCATGCGTTTTCCGGCGATCACAGCATGAAATATGCTAGAATGGATAAATTGGCCTGTATGAGTCAGGCCAAAAAGTTTCGTGCGGCGTTTCGCAACCCGTGCGGTTTTTGTATCAAAGTTTGTCCGGTAGGGGAGGATCGGAAGTTGTTTCAGAGTACCAATCTGAAAAAGTATTTTGATGAAGCGGCAGTGTTGGCCAAAGATCCGGCTGCGGAAGAATATCGTTCTTGGCTTCATATTCGTAAATATGGTGGTTATCCATTGCCGGAGGATCCTAAAAAAGAGTAAGATAACTTTATGGGTGGAGTACCGGATGTTTTTTAACAGTACCCTAATTTAAAAGCTTGAATTCATTGGGTAAGATTTTGTTTCAAGTGAAGGACATTCGCAATCAAGCGTGTTTAATTAATGATGGGGTAATGAGATGGCAGAATGTATGGCAAAATTGTTGGTAGAATTATCGAATGCAGTTGTGGGTATGGATGAAGCCCGTGCAATCTATCTGGCGGAAGAAGTCATTACAGAAAAGTATAATATTTATCAGGCAATTGAACAGGGGTTAGTCGACGGGATGGACCGCGCCGGAAAGCTTTTTGAGACGGAAAAATATTTTATCCCTGAGTTGTTGATGTGTTCTGATGTGATGTATGCCGGACTAGATATCCTAAAACCATATCTTAAAGTCAATCAATCAGCTAAAAAATATAAGGTTGTCATCGGAGTGGTTGAAGGTGACACTCATGATATTGGCAAGAATCTAGTTAAGATTATGTTAGAAACCGCCGAATTTGAAATTTATGATCTTGGTCGAGATGTCCCGCCTCACGATTTTGTGGTGAAAGCTAAGGAAGTAAATGCCCAGATCATTGCCTTATCAAGCCTAATGACCACTGGCATGGAGAAAATGGCCAACGTGATCCAGTTGTTGCAACAACTGGGTATTCGGGAAAAATTCATGGTTATGGTGGGTGGCGGTCCGATTTCTCAAAGTTTTGCCGATCAGATTGGCGCAGACGGTTATGCGAAAGATGCAGTAGAGGCTGTCAGAGTGGCTCAACGTTTAGTTGGAAAAATTTCCTTTTCTTGTCAATGGCGAATTTAAAGTTCTGAAATCCCTGGATGGTCATTTAAATCAGTAAATATGAAAAAATTTCAAACGGTTGCACTGTAATAATCAGTTATAGCCGCATAATTTAATATTATTGATTTATTGAGTCGTGCGATTTATTTTGCGTTTTATCGGCACCTGATAACAGTATGATCATTTTGAGATGGAAAATATAAAGCAACGGTAATATTGAATTTTATTTACCAACCCCGTCCAGCGATCTTTTCTTCTTCTTTCATCGACCCAACATGGATTCCCCGCATGGCTGTGCCAATACCTCTTGAAACCTCAGCCAGTAATTTAAAATCCCGATAATGGGTGGTGGCTTCGACAATTGCTTTGGCCCGGGCGGCAGGATTGTCGGATTTGAAAATCCCCGAACCGACAAAGATTCCATCGCACCCCAATTGCATCATCAAAGATGCATCGGCAGGGGTTGCGATCCCGCCGGCTGCAAAATTAACTACCGGTAATCGCCCTAATTTTTTGACTTCCAGCACCAGTTCGTAGGGGGCCTGTAACTCTTTGGCAATCGTCATCAGTTCCTGGTCGCCAGCATTGGCCACCCGGCGAATATCTTCGTTCACTTGACGGATGTGGCGCACTGCTTCGACCACATCTCCGGTACCGGCTTCCCCTTTGGTGCGGATCATGGCGGCTCCTTCTCCAACACGGCGTAAGGCTTCTCCTAAGTTACGAGCTCCGCATACAAAAGGTACTTTAAACGGATGTTTGTCAATATGATATAAATCATCGGCGGGAGTCAGCACTTCACTCTCATCGATGTAATCGATTTCTAGGGCCTCGAGAATTTGGGCCTCCGCAAAGTGGCCGATACGGGCTTTGGCCATCACGGGTATGGTGACAGCGTCCATGATCTTGAGAATTATCTCAGGATCACTCATCCGGGCAACCCCACCCTCCAAACGAATATCGGCGGGAACTCTTTCCAAAGCCATTACCGATACAGCTCCGGCATCTTCGGCGATTTTAGCCTGATCCGGAGTAGTCACATCCATAATGACTCCGCCTTTTAACATTTCAGCCATGCCCCGTTTTACTAAAACTGTTCCTGTTTCCATCATAAGACCCTCCACGATTTAAGATTGCTTTTTATGAGTCTGTCCAGCGATTGCTTCAATCTCAATGCAGGCATCTTTGGGAAGCCTTGCCACTTGAAAACAAGCTCTGGCAGGGAAAGGAGCTTCAAAATATTCGCCGTAGATTTGATTGACGATATTAAAATCGTTGAGGTCCTTTAAATAAATTGTGGTTTTTAAGACATCATTCATTTGCAGACCGGCGGCGTTCAATATTTGTTCAATATTAGCCATTGCTTGATGGGTTTGAGAAGCGACATCATTGCCAGCCAGACCGCCTGAGATATCAATGCCCAACTGTCCAGAGATAAACAAGAGGTTACCCCATTTTATTCCTTGTGAATATGGACCGATGGCTTGGGGAGCCGTTGTGGTCTGAATACCAGTTTTCACGAACATCACCTTTGATTAATTATTAGTAAGTAGATTTATTTAGTTAAGATTATATCATAGGTAAAATTTTCTAGCAAGTAGGAGAAAAAATAATTTGAAAATGGTTATTGAATATTTACTAATTCTAGTTTTATACTTATAATTTATTAATAATTAGGATCATCTAGGATTATTGAAAATAATGAAAAGGGGAATCATAACATGTCTTATCGAGTCGCGGTAGCCAGCACGGATGGAAAATATGTCAATGAGCATTTTGGTCGAGCCCAACAGTTTTTAATTTTTGAGCTCAGCGAGAACGGTCATCAATTTATTGAACTGAGGAAAAATCAGCCTTCCTGCCATGTAGAACAATCCGATGAGAGCGGACATCTACAAACTGTCAATTTGTTGGCGGATTGTAAAGGGGTTTTAGTGGCGCGTATCGGCCCGGCAGCCGAACAATACTTATTAGAACATGGTATCAAAGCATTCATCATTCCGGATTTTATCGATGAGGCTTTACAAAAGGTTAAAAATCATTTGGATTAAATACGATTGATTTCAATGAGAAAAATAGGTTTTCATGAGCTGAGGATTAAAGCTTCGGACAAGACGAAATGCAATAAATGAAAAGGAACATCTTGACAAAAATTATCGAGGGAATTAATATTAGATCAAAATCATACTAATTCCATAAGATTACTTATTAATAAGGAGGCTGTTAAAATGTCTAAAATCGCCGAAAGCATCACTGATTTAATTGGTAATACTCCGCTTCTGGAACTTGCCAATTATAATCGGGCAAACGGTCTTGCGGCAAAGCTCATTGCAAAACTGGAGTATTTTAATCCATTAAGCAGCGTCAAAGACCGGATCGGTTATGCGATGATCAAAGATGGGGAGGAAAGAGGGTTAATCAATAAGGACACAGTGATTATTGAACCTACCAGCGGTAATACCGGAATTGCCCTAGCATTCGTCGCGGCGGCTCGGGGCTATAAATTAATTATCACTTTGCCTGAAACCTTCAGTATTGAGCGCCGTAATCTTTTAAAAGCCCTTGGGGCCGAACTAGTGTTGACTCCCGGCGCCGAGGGGATGAAAGGCGCGATTCGCAAAGCCGAAGAAATTGCGGCCCAGACCCCTAATTCGTTCATTCCCCAACAGTTCAAAAACCCCGCCAATCCGGAGATTCACCGTAAAACCACAGCCGAAGAAATCTGGAAGGATACCGACGGTAAAGTGGATATCTTTGTCGCCGGAGTCGGGACGGGGGGAACGATCACCGGTGTTGGTGAAGCCCTCAAAAAGAAAAATTCCAAAGTACAAATTATTGCTGTTGAACCATTTGATTCACCGGTCTTATCGGGTGGTAATCCCGGGCCCCATAAGATTCAAGGAATTGGGCCTGGATTTGTAGCCGATATCATTAACCGCGAAGTGATTGACGAGATCTATAAGGTAAAAAACGACGAGGCATTTGACACTTCACGAAAACTTGCTAAAACTGAAGGATTATTAGTCGGTATTTCTTCCGGGGCTGCAGCGTTTGCGGCAACCCAGATTGCCAAACGTCCTGAAAACAAAGGGAAAACAATCATAGCGCTACTGCCGGATACCGGTGAACGATATTTATCGACACCGCTGTTTCAGGAAGTCTGACACTAAAATCGCCTCAAAATCAGTCTTTTCTATGAGAATTTTTTGGGACTCATCAAGGGACGGGAGCCGTCATTTGGCTCCCGTCTTTAACATATTTTTATTATATTTGGTTAATCCATTCGATAAATGCCTCGACGTTGTCGAAAGCCATAAATGGCTTGACCTTTTTAACTTTGTCTATCTCTGCCGTTGCAGCCCAGAGAGCTCCCAAAGGTAAAGTTCCTACTTCTTTGGATGCTTCAATATCATAGGGGGTATCTCCGATGTAAGCAACCTCTCCGGGAGCCATCTTCCATAAACCCAAAACTTGCCGGATATGATCCGGTTTGTTGGCGTTTTGTTCGGCGCCGGTAATGATGGGTTCAAAATAACCCTTCAGTCCGGAAACCTGCAGAGATATTTCCATACTCCCAGCTCCTTTTCCCGATACAATCGCCAAACGGCATTGTTTATCTTTTAAAAGTTGCAGGGCATCGATTATCCCAGGAAAAGGCATCGTTTTTTGCCCCGCTTTTTCATATTCTGCCAGATAATCTTGTAATGCATCCTGCCAGCAATGGGGGAGTAATCTTTTGAAGATGCCCTCTTCCGAAGGGCCGAAAAAGGCGGCAATTTCTTCGTTGCAATAGTCGCGGCCCAAATACTTTTGAAACACTTTTTGGAAGGCAATATAACAAACTGGCATTGAATCGACTAATGTTCCGTCGAAGTCGAAGATAAATCCCTGTAATTTCATAAGGTACCTCGGTTAACCCGGTAGATATAACATCCGTTCCCACCCTCCACAAAATTCCTTGGTCAACCCGATTAACCGCCGGGCGGCACTTAGTAAATATTCGGCATCAGTGGCCGAGTTTCCTTGAATAATGTAAAAACAATCTTGGGTATCCAGCCTGACTTTAGTCTTTTCCACCTGTCTGACTTCGAGCCAGCAAAGGATGGCATTGCTGTCGTCGATATAGGCGTAATCCCCCGGCCTCACTTTTTTGGACTCATTGGCTCCAATCGGCCAAAAGTTTTCGCTGCCATCCATCAGGCGAATCTGGACGTTTCCGGAGATCTTATGGATGTCATGGGCACCCAAAGCCAGACGGGTTTCGATCGATACCAGGTTATAAATGTCGACTAATAAGTTAATATGAGGTATTTTACCGGTTTTCAAGAGAAAGTTTAATAAGTTTTCCGATGCTGCAACAGTTTCACGGTTGGAGTGGGCAATTCTTTCATGGAGTTGCTTAAATCCTTTTAAAATAGGATCGGCTTTGATTTGTTCAGTTGTAAGAGTAGTAAGGAGTTTTTGAATCGTATCATTTTTCAATTGATCAAAAGTTCGATCAAAATCGCGATTTTGTAGGCCGGTGAATTCTAGAGCAATACCGTTCCAGCCGAGGTCCGTAATTTGTTTAGCAGGGTTAAACGTTAAGGCTTGTTGAATCATAACGGGAACACCTGATTCCAAATTTATTGAATAGTAATTCGATAAAGTTAATAATAATTCTAGCATAGCCCGGTGAAATTATCAAGCAAGGAGATCCGGATGTTGTCCAGTTTTGTATTTAAAAAATATTTGGAATCATATTGACAATTGCTTATGAATCAAGTAATATAATAGTAAATTGATTGTAAAATTATATTATTTCTATAATTGAATATTTTATATTTTGGTTGACTAGACAGACTGGAGATCAAGTTGAGAAACTTGATCTTTTTTATTTTCCCATAGTTGGAATTGCTGTAGAAACGTAGGGAGTGAGAGTCGATGTCTTTGGAGCGAAAAGTCGATTTCGCAAAAGTAAGAGGGGCGCTGAAGTTATTACAAAAATTTGTTTATATGAATGTGGGCAGTGTTGGACCTCTTCCTGAAGAAACTTTTGAAGCGATGAAGCAGGAACAGGAAGAAGAATTCTTAAATGGAAGGGTCGGAACCGATGCGCTTCAAAGGAAGAGAACCATCAAGGCAAAAGTAAGGCTGGCAGTTGCCGACCTTATCCATGCAACAGCGGAAGAAATAGTTCTCACTCAAAATACCACGGAAGGCATCAACTTGGTTATTTCCGGTATCAATTGGCATCCAGACGATGAAGTGATTACTACCAATGTAGAACATGGGGCTGTACTTTTACCGTTATTCTTAATTGCCAAACGTTATGGAGTTCATTTTCGCATGGCTGCGGCAGAAACCAATTTAGTTCAGTCGCTCCGCGAGCAAATGACAGAAAAAACCAAGCTGATTGTGTTGTCTCATGTTTCCTATAGCACGGGCGCAATATTACCTTTATCCGAAGTGATAAGTCTTGCGCACCGTAGGGGTATTCCGGTACTGGTGGATGGAGCTCAGTCCGTCGGAGCCATCCCGGTCGATGTTAGAAAACTTGGGGCGGATTATTATAGTTTACCGGGTCAAAAATGGTTGCTAGGCCCTGAAGGAACTGGAGCTTTATTTATCCGGAATGACCATATGGAGGAATTATGGCAAACTTTTATTGGTTACAGTTCCGTGGAGCAATTTTTTCCTGGAGGAGAATACGTTTGCCATGCTGGTGCCCAACGTTTTGAGGTCTCATCAATCAATCTGCCCAAACTGGCAGGGCAAAAAGCCAGTTTGGAATGGTTATCTGACCAAGTAGGCTGGCAATGGATATTTCAGTATTCCAATCGATTGGCGGAAAGCGCCCGGGAGGAGTTAGCCAAGATTAAAGGCGTTACGGTGATCACACCGCTAAAGTCGGCTGGTTTGATCAGTTTTCGAGTACCGGGCGTCGAACCATCAAGGGTGGTGGAAACGTTAGCAAAGCAAGGAATCATCATCAGGGCTATTAAAGAATTGTCTGTTTGCAGAGCTTCAATCGCTTTTTATAATACGGAAGAGGAACTTGAACGGTTGATAAAGGCGATTGCTATTTTATCGTAGAAGTCAGGATGGCAGGATTGCAATAAGGGAGATACCAATTTCCGCTGACTAGTCAACTAGAGGCTGGATGTGCAGCAATGCATATTCGGTCTTTTGTTTTTTTTGAAATCAAAATCATACTAAATGGAGGACTGAGATGAAAAGAAAGTGGATTTTCACGGTGTTGCTAGTAATACTGTTAATTTTTTTAACGTGGATTGGCAAATTCAACTTCGGCGTTGCCGCCGGCGGTGACGCAAAATTTGTTCATGGCAGGTTAACCCGGGAATTTAAGCTTCGCACTCCAACATTTACTGGTTTTAATGAGTTTATCATCGCGGATTTGAATGGATATTTCAAGGAAGTGAACATTAAACCCGTCTATACCGGTGTTTTATCACAAGGAGCAGATTTGGCTTTATCGGTTGTTAAAGGTGACAATGACCTGTTTAGTTCCGGACATCCCACGAATATTGCAGTTGCCCGGAAAGCAGGTTTTCCAATTAAGATCGTTCTGCACAGTATGGTCGATAATCCGGAAAATAACAAACTGCACATGACATGGCTGATTCGTGATGATGGTAAGATTAAATCTCCGAAGGATCTAATCGGCAAGAAAATAGCCGTAGGGACATTGGGTGGTTGTGTTGAGCTGTTAACTGCGGAATTTCTACGCCAAAATCATTTGCCGAAGAATAAAATCGAGATAGTGGTAATGAAAGACCAACTTCAAGAGGAAGCCTTACGACAGGGTTTGATTGACGTTGCCGTGGTACATCCCCCTTATAATGTGAAGGCCGAAAATGCAGGAGGCGTGAAAATACTGACAACCAGCTGGGATATTGGCAGCAAAGCCGGCGATGGTAGCATTGGGGGTTTGGCCGTCCGGGCCTTTAGTGATGATTTTTTAAGGAAATATCCCGATGTAGTCAAGGCCTATATCGTTGCTGATTTAAAAGCTCAGCACTGGATCAATAAACATTATAATGAGGCGCTTGAGATTGAGTCCAAATATTTGAACATACCCTTGAAAGATATGGCCGGAAATGTCTATCCCGATCAATGGTGGATTAAGCCGTCACAGATTGAATGGTGGATTCAAACGGCTTACAAGAATAAATTGGCCGGGTTTGAAAAACCCGGGGAAATCAAGGCCGCTGACATTTTTACCAATCGTTTCAATCCTTATTATACTAAAGAGTTGCCGATTCCTAAAATTCCTTAAAACGACTTTTTCCGGTGGGATGGACGGTTATTCCATTTCACCGGAGAAAAACTCAGAGAAATCGTCGAGGTGCACTCTAATGAATTTGAACCGTTTGAAAGATTTTATTTTGAATTTAAGAAAACTGCTCGGCGTCTTGGTGTTTCTTTTACTCTGGGAAATTATCACCCAAACCAGGATCATTAACCCGGCATTTGTCCCGCCGTTTTCGACTGTGGTGGCTACCTTTGCGAGTATGGCCTGCAGCGGGGAGCTTTTCGGACATATTGCCATCAGCCTGCAACGGGCTTTCATCGGATTTGGATTGGGATTGCTTTTTGCAATTCCAATGGGATTCATCATCGGGTGGTTTAAAGGATTTGAATATTATGTTGATCCTTTATTACAAACATTCCGGCAAATATCAACCATCGCTCTGTTGCCTGTGTTTATGTTTCTTTTTGGAATTGGAGAGCTTTCCAAAGTGGCGCTGGTTTTTTGGGGAGTCCAATGGGCGGTTTTGTTAAATACCATTTCCGGCGTGAAATCCGTCGATCCGTTGTTGGTTAAATCGGCCCGTTCCATGTGCGCGTCACCGTTTACTTTATTTTATAAGGTCATTTTACCGTCGGCATTTCCCAATATCTTTACGGGGATTCGTTTGAGCGCGACGACGTCGATCTTAATCCTGACTGCGGCAGAGATGCTTGGAGCCAGTAAAGGGCTTGGCTTTTTATTATTTGATGCCGAAACCAAATACCAAATTCCCCGAATGTTTTCAGCGATTGTCGCTATGGCTATTTTGGGTGTGGTGATTAACTATGCTCTGCAAATGATTGAAAAAAGGATTAACCGCTGGAAAGAAAGCGCTTAAGAGGGTGAAATCAATATGGGGAAAATCCGAATCAGTCCTGTAAAATTAAAAAATTTCTGCTGCGCATTGCTACAAAAATGTGGTGTTACCAAATCCGAAGCTGTCATTGTCGCTGATAACCTCATCGAAGCCGAATTGAGAGGGGTCCGCTCTCATGGTGTTTCTTTATTAACAGGTTACACTGAGCGATTGAAAAAAGGGGCTATCAATACGAAGCCGGAATTTAAAACTTTGCAGGAAGGAGCCTCCTTTTTGGCAATTGATGCCGATTATGCGCTAGGGGCTGTCGCTGGGAAAAGGGCAATGTCGCTATGTCTTGCGAAAGCCAAAAATACTGGCATCGGTTGCGTTACGGTTACCAAAGCAACCCATTTTGGCATGGCTGCTTACTATTCCATGATGGCGTTAGAAAGGGAGATGATTGGGATTGCCTTATGCAATAGCGGTAATATCATGGCAACTTATGGCGGTATCGACCGGGTTCTTGGTACGAATCCAATGAGTATCGCCGTACCATCCGAAGATGTCTTTCCCCTGGTCTATGATGGAGCAACCAGTCAAGCCGCTTATGGGAAAATTGCAGTCGCTGCGCTTGAAGGAAAGAATATTCCTGGGGAATGGGCCTTAAATCAGGAAGGCCAACCGACAACAAACGCCAAAGAAGCTTTACAGGGTATATTGCTTCCTTTTGGCGGTTATAAAGGCTCGGGTTTGGCGCTAATGGTCCAGATCTTATCGGCCGTCCTTGGGAGCACTTTTCTGAATGGATATCCAGAAAAAGGCGCTTATTCCGGCCAGGTTGGTTTTTTCTTTGAAGTGATTGATATCAGCCGGTTTACCGATTTAAAATTATTTAAGAAAGGGGTTGCCAAAATAAGCGCTGATCTGAAAGCCTCCTAGCTCGCTCCCGATACAAAAGCCATTTATCTTCCGGGAGAAATAGAATTTTTCCATAAAGCTGAAAATCTTCATCGGGGAATCGAGCTCAGTGAAGGAATCCTCCATAATTTAATTCAATTACAACTTTACTATGGATTAAGCGATTATTTTTTGATGGAAACCTCGGACTAATTGCAATCCGTATTGATATCCTCCCGTCAACACCCCAAAATATCCTGATAGGCAAATAAGGCCGGTGCACCACCGGTATGAAGAAATAGGATCTTCAAGGCGTTTTCGAAAAAGCCTTTCCGGATGAAACCGATGAGTCCGGCCATTGTTTTTCCCGTATAGACGGGATCCAGCAAAATTCCTTCAGTCTGAGCCACCAGACGAACAGCTTCGATCATTTCCGGCATTTCCGGGGTCGGTAAGGCATAACCAGCCCCGAAATATTGATCATTACAAATGACGGAATCGATTATTTTAAGCTTAGTAAATCAATGACTTTACTCATATAGCCTGAATATCAAGAATACAATGGTCTCAGTGAAACGCTTGTGTTTCTAGCCTATGTTACTAAAGGAGCTGAGATCATTGAATGAGGTATCCAATATCCAAGACGCTGATATAGCCGGGGTAACCATTAAGGGCGGCCATGGCCGTAATGGCAAGCCGGAACCAGTCCGGCAAGTGAAACTGAAAATGGGCGATGTGGTCAGTATTGTAGGCCCAACCGGTTCGGGCAAAACGACCCTGATTAACGATATCGAGCTGTTAGCCAACACCAATACACCGACCGGCCGGCAAATTTTAATCAACGGGGAAACCCCTCAGGCTATTTACCGCAAAGACCCAGCCCACAATCCAATCGCCCTCATTACACAGCATACTAATTTTTTATCCGACCTGCCGGTTTTTAAATTTTTAGAGACTCATGCCCGGATTCAAGAGGTAGCCCCAAAAGTGGCCATCCGCGAAGTTAATGCTCTTTATGGTATTGGCATTGATCCGATCTTGGAAGAGATCAAGGCAGCACCGGAAGTCGCAGACGTAATGGCTGGCGGACAATTATTTTTAAGAGGCAATCCTCCGGTGGGAACCTGTACGATTTGCGTTGGCAAAAAGGAAGTCGGTTGGCAGTCCCATTTTGGGGTGGTCCGTTCCCTGGAAAATCAAAATTTTTATCGGGGGCAATAAAGCATGGAAGCACAAATATATTTTGATAATTCGGCCACTACTCCGGTTGATCCAAAGATGGCTGAGAAAATGTCTTTATTTATCCGCGAATGTTACGGTAATCCCTCCAGCATGCATAAAACAGGCCGGGAAGCTAGAAACGCGGTGGAAGAAGCCCGCAAGCAAGTGGCGGATTTGCTGCATGCCAATCCAGGTGAAGTCGTATTCACCGGCAGTGGAACGGAAGCCGATAACTTGGCCCTGGTCGGAGTTTTTGATACCTTCGGTGATATACCGTTTCATCTCATCACCAGCAAAATCGAACATCCGGCGATCCTGGAAAGCTGCCGTTATTTGGAAAAGCGCGGAGCCGATATCACTTATCTGGAGGTTGACGCTTCGGGTTTGGTGAATCCTGTTTGTTTGGAAAAGGCTTTTCGCCCTTCCACGCGGCTGGTTTCGATTATGACCGCCAATAATGTAGTGGGAACGATCCAGCCCATCCGGGAATTGGCTCGAATTACCCATCAACATGGGGCCATCTTCCATACAGATGCGGTTCAGGCGCTGGGCAGGATTCCTCTGGATTTTTGGGGGGATGTTGACTTGGTATCGGTTTCCGCCCATAAGATCTATGGTCCAAAGGGCGTGGGGGCGTTATATATTCGCAGCGGGCTTCCATTGGAACCATTGCTGCACGGCGGAGGCCAAGAAGCGGGCCGGCGGTCTTCGACGGAGAATGTACCCGGCATCATCGGTTTCGAAAAGGCCGCCGAGATTGCCCGGAACAATATGGCCGGGGAAACGGCCAGGCTGGTTCAATTGCGAGAGCGTCTGATTGACGGGATTTTAGAACGAATCAATAATGCTTATCTGATCGGCCACCGCCACCTGCGGCTTCCCGGTCATGTATCCGTCGGTTTTGCCGGCCAGGAGGGGGAAGCCATTAAACTCTTATTGGCCCTGGATGAAGCCGGGATCGCGATTTCGGCCGGAAGCGCCTGCAGTTCCGGGCATGCCGCCGAACCATCTTATGTTTTACAAGCCCTTGGTTTTGATCCTTTAAAGGCCCGGGGAGGCCTCCGGATTACCTTGGGCCGTTTTAATACCGTAGCAGAAGAGGAGCGGTTTTTGGATATCCTGCCCGGGGTGGTCCGGGAAATGCGCCCGATAACCTCCAGAAACATTGCTTCAAGAAGCAATGTTTCAAAGAAAAAATGGAATAAAGGAGAGTTGATGATCCATGACAGTGAAATTACCGGGAATGAATTGCGGGCTGTGCGGTTACCGGACTTGTGAGGAGTTTATGGCGCCCCTGGCCGAAAATCCGGAACTCAGTAAACGATGTATCTATCTATCGGAAAACCGGGTACCGGAAAAAAATATCAAATTCGACGAAGAAATCAAAAATTTAAATCAAAAAGAAGCAGCCTTTTCCGCCAAAAAGTCGATTTGGAAAGATACTTTAGGTCGGGACTTCGATTTTTTTCTGGAATCGTTTCCGGAAGATCCGGGTCCCCGGGAAATTATCATTCCCCATAACCCGATGTTAACCCGGGAGATGGAGATCCAAAAAGGAGAAGTACTGATTGGGCGGCCGCTGGGAATGTCCTGTGGTTGTCCGGTAACTCATTGCGGCATTGTGAGGGATGTTGATCACCGGACCGGTATTATCCAGTGGTGCGTAACCGGCCCGTTGCATCCCAGGGAAAAAGGATATAAGGACCTGGGCTATTATATCGCTGAAGGATATGAGGGTTTGGTTAAAGAGTCCAAGGTTGAGCCGAAAATCGGAATGCGCTACTTTTTCCAGCCCCGGATGTGCATGATGCATTGGCGTCACAGCGGTTTGGTGAATTATATCAATAAAGCGGCGGATGGTTTGCAAATCCGTATCGAGGGACTGTGGATCGGGTGAGTATGATTATACCAACCTAGTCTTTGTGAACTCGCATTAGATGCTCGGAAGGAGCTTTTAGTACCTCGG
>DNPQ01000456.1 GCA_003501335.1 Bacillota bacterium | reverse complement strand
CATAAGGCATAATGATGACCCTCATTCATCATATTTTCCATATTATTCATGCTTCCCGGAACAAGGAAATTCTTGCCACCAATTCAAAGTGAAACCGCGGGCCTGATTCAGCCAAAGGCAATACCACTGGTCAGCATAATAATTACGACAGTTGAACGGACGCTCATGGGGACACATCCGTTGATTGAGCTCATTCATTTCCTGCCAGGACTTATTCATATAGCGTAAGTAATAGGCTCCGATAAATTCACCGGTCCGATCACAGCCCGCCACGCAATGAACAAAAAAGACGATTGGTAAATTGGCAATCATTCTTTGATCATACTTGGCGCCTATCAGCCATTTCCGCAAAGTTTCAATCCGGCTGCCTAACCCGTCTTTAAGCCATTTATCCAGGTGACGTCCAAGATAATCCCTGTTTGCAGCTAATATAGGGTCCGTAACATGAAGCCCCGTCCCGTTGATTCCCCAAACTTGAATAAAGCCAAGAGTGGGATGGTTTTTAAAAAATTGGTGTTCCACAAAAATACGGTTGCGATCATTGGTGCTTTCAATATTAAGCAAATTCACATCCACAATAAAAAAATCTTTAGGCATCTGAACTCCAGCTTCATTGCCGGCGATAGTGATGGCCTGTTTTAAACCCTTATAATTAAAGGTCTGCTGATTATTGATAAGAGGAAGTCCACCCCGAAACAGAAAATTTCGGCCTGCAGAATCAACATAATGAACATTGGGGACCAAATCGCCGGAGCGAGTATATAACCGGCCGGCATGACCTGTTAAACGCACCGCTAAAAAAGCGACAATGAATAATAAACAAAACCAGAACAAATTTTTGACAAAGCTGCGGTTCCAACCGCCAGATTCCGGAGGCGGAGCGTTTTGATTGTTAGGGCTTTTATAAAAATAAGCAAAAAAATCCTGCAATTTTTTAATGATGTCTGTGAGGCCTCCTTTCAATTTCCTTCTATTGGTAATCATATTGCAACGGAGTCCCTTTTTAGACCGCGAATATTAAAAATTGAATCGGTGAGGAAAAAAAACCATAAAACCACATAATTTTCACCAAGGTTTTAGATGCCGTAAACGAAAGATGAAATTATAAAAAACATTTTTCTCACCAAACGGCTCCTCATCTCCAACATAAACATTCTTCCAGGAATTTTGAGAAATCGATGTTGGGGACGGGCCAAAAAAATAAAAACCATCGCTTTAAAAAATTTTATCTCCGGCCCCCAAATGTCATCTCTCATTTCCAAAATCTAATCTCCGACAGATTGGATATCCTCTCTCATTCCCAAAACCTAATCTCCCTTCATAAAAAAAATTTTCATAAATCGTAACATAACAATGCGCGATATGTGGGTTGGGTTATTTTATTTTTCTCCCCAGTTCCATTCCAAAAATTTATGCAAATAACACAGTCAAAAAACCTGCCCATCATGATTAAAGAGCAATATAATTTCCCCTTGATAAATAATTTCAAATACTTGTTTATTTAATAGATTAGTATATAATTAAGCATAGAATGAAGGTTCATTCTATGCTTAAAAAAATCGTTTTTAATCCATTAAACCAATATACTTAAGCCCAATTGTTTGATTTAGATTTATCCTTCATACCTCTGATTTAGCTTTATTCTTCACACCTTGTTTAAGATTTGTTCTCGCCGCATTATTTAATGAATTACTATTCCGGCCATACTATATCCACCTGGCAAGTAGCAACAACCATTGAGCGGTATTCCGTAATACAAAAGGAGCAAACGCAATGAACACTCATCTTATTTCGCCGGCAACTGACGAACTTTTTAAATGCGCACAAAACTTGGCTCGGGAACATCAAACCGCAGGCGTCCGTCTGGGGAGAAATTCACCCAAGCACCAATTAAATAACGATGTACGCATCCTAAACTCGATCTGCCAAGGCTACCAACTTTCGTTAAAGAATAAAACGACGATTCCTTCTGCTGGTGAATGGCTGGTGGACAATTTATATTTAATTAACGAACAAGCGCAATTTGTGGGCTGCAATTTACCACGGCGTCATGACCATCGCTTACCGGTATTACAAAGCGGTCTGAATCGCGGCTCGAAACGGATTTATATCATTATTCTCACTCTTTTAGAACATACCGGCGGTCAAGCGGATCCGAAATTATTAGAAGATTTTCTGGAGCAATACCAACAAATCCTGCCTTTAACCATGGGGGAACTGTGGGCGATTCCGGTGGTCTTGCGAATGGCGATCATCAATAAGTTACGGCGCCTGTTTGAAACGATTCACCAGAACGTCTTATCAAAACATCAGGCTAATCTGATCTTAAAAAGGATTACTCCCCTTTTATCCGGCGTTTCCATGGTGGTCCAAAGAGCAATTACTGCCGCTGAAAAATATTTGGACCTAACCAATCCGGCCGTATTGATTCATTTAGCCCGGCAATTTCGGGATTTTATTGAATCGAAAACACTTTTACAATGGTTGGAGGCCCGGACCGCTACTCAAAATCTTTCCTTAGCGCAACTCATTGAAACCGAACACAAACAGCAGTCCGAATACCGAGTCGCTGCAGGACTATTAATCTCCAGCCTGCGGGAGATCTCCCATACCATCTGGGAAAACCACTTTGAAGAAGTCAGTGTGGTCGAACAGATCTTACGCCGGGACCCGGCAGGAGTATATGCGGAAATGGATTTCGCCAGCCGCGATCTCGTACGGCATACCTTGGAGAAATTGGCCGATCATTGGAAAATCCCTGAATGGGAGCTAGCCGAAAAAGCCATCACTCTGGCGATGACGGTCAAAGCAGACTCAATTGAAGCCCGACGTGGGCAACATGTAGGCTATTATCTGCTTGGTCCCGGACGGACAGACTTAGCGGTTTCTCTAAAAATCCGGCATCATTTACACCAGAGACGTGATATTTTTAAAAAATATCCCCATGCAGTCTATTTCGGTTTACTGATCGTTTTGACCGCTTTTTTTCTCTATGCAGCCTGGGATATTTTGAAACCCTTGCAGCACTTTATAGCTTGGCAATTTCTGTTACTCACTTTGGTTTTGATAATTCCCGCCCTGGAGTGGGCTTTACGTCAGTTGCACTGGTTTTTAATGAAGGTTTTTCCACCGCAACCATTATTAAAATTAGAGTTTCGGGAAGGGATCCCCGAGGAATCCGCGACAATGGTGGTGATTCCCACCCTTATTAACAGTGTGGATAATGCCAGAGAACTAGCACACCGACTGGAGATTTTTCATCTGGCCAACCATGATCCGCATATCTATTTTGCGTTGTTAACTGATTTTTCGGATGCCCCCCAGGCCCAAATGCCTGAGGATGAGGCCATCCTTAATGCCGCTCAGGAAAGTATCGCCCGGTTAAACGCCAGCTACCCCCATCCCGAAAGTTCCTACTTTCATCTTTTTCACCGCCGACGGCTCTGGAATCCCAGTGAAAAAAAATGGATGGGCTGGGAACGCAAACGCGGAAAATTAGTTGAATTCAATGCTTTGCTCTGTGGAGCCGGGTCGACCAGCTTCGCCATTACGGGAAATGGCGATCTCCCTCTGGCAACCATTCATTATGTGATTACTTTAGACAGTGATACCGAGCTACCCCGGGACACTGCTTCCCGGCTGATTGGGGCTTTGGCGCATCCTTTAAATGCTCCCTTGCTTAATGCTGAAAAAACACAGATCATTTCGGGATATGGGCTGTTGCAACCGCGGATCTCCATCAGTAACGTCAGCGCGAACCGCTCGCTCTTCGCCTCTCTTTTTGGCGGCAAATCCGGCATTGATGTTTACAGCGGCGCGGTCTCCGACCCATATCAGGACCTTTTCTTATATGGGATCTTTACCGGAAAAGGAATTTATGATGTCCGCATCTTTCATCAACTCTTAGGAGAACGCATCCCGGAAAACATGGTGCTGAGTCACGATTTATTAGAAGGCGGGTTTTTACATGCCGGATTGGTTACGGATGTGGAATTAATTGATGACTTCCCCACCTCCTATCTCAGCAGTTTAACCCGAATGTACCGTTGGGTCCGCGGCGATTGGCAGTTGCTTCCCTGGCTGGCGCGACTGATGCGGGACATTCATGGACGTGAATTGCAGGTCTATCTGCCGTCCATCACTCGCTGGCAAATCGTGGACAATCTGCGCCGCAGTTTATTAGGACCGGTACTTTGGGTCTTAATTTGGTGCGGATTGATATTGTGGCCTAAAAACCTGGATCTGCTCAAACTGCCATTTCTGATCGGAGCCGGAATATCTCTGGCTATTTACTTTTTGAACCTGTTTCAAGGAATCAGGCAAGGAACAAAGCTCACGCCCTATATTATCCGGCCCATCTTTAACCTGCTGGTCCTTCCCTATCATTCTTTGATGATGACCGATGCGGTGATCCGAACTCTATACCGTTTACACATCTCACACCGGCGCCTTATGGAATGGCTACCGGCGGCGGATGAAGGGCGTCAAACATCTACGGACTTCATGGGAGTTTGGCGCCGGATGAGTATTGGGCAATTGTGGATACTGGGGACTGGTTTCCTCGCCATCTTGCTGGCTCCGGCAATTTTACCACTGGCTTTACCGCTGACGCTATTCTGGCTCAGCGCGCCCGTTTGGGTTTACCTGATCAGTTTGCCCTGCCGGAAACCTGGCATCCGGATAGCACCCCAGGACCAATTTTATTTACGGGATATCGCCTTGCGGACCTGGTATTTTTTCGAAAAAACCGCCGGGCCGGAGGATCATTGGCTGCCGCCGGATAATTTACAAGTGAATCCTCCCAACGGTCTGGCCCACCGCACCTCACCGACCAATATTGGCTTTCTTTTAGCGGCTATTGTTTCTGCCCATGATTTTGGCTACCTTACCACGACTGCTGCACTAGAAAGAATTTCCAACACCGTGGATACTCTGGAGAAACTGCCGCGCTGGCATGGCCATTTCTATAACTGGTATCAGACTGTTACCTTGGAACCATTACAACCGATCTATATTTCCATGGTTGATAGCGGAAACTTGGTCGTCTTTTTGCTG
>DNPQ01000022.1:17263-28216 GCA_003501335.1 Bacillota bacterium | reverse complement strand
AACGCAGGTCATAAGAGTATAGTCGCAGAATATTTGCCTGTCTACTGCCGCACCATTATATAGATTTTTAAGCATATTGACATGCTTTCGAACCAACCCAAGGTTCATTTGGTTATTGTATTCATCAAGTTTATTGCGCATTTTTTCGAGTAACGGGATGATTTCATCCTCATCAACAGGTTTGTTCAAATAAGCTTGTACTCCATATTTCATAGCTGCTTTGGCATAAGCAAAATCACTATAACCCGAGAGCATGACCACCAAGGTGTCCGAAAATTCACCTTGTCTTAAAATATTTAGAAATTGGAGTCCGTCCATCATTGGCATTCGAACATCCAGGAAGATTAAATCCGGCTTTACCATTGGAAGCTTATCAACAGCTTCCTGGCCGTTCATTGCAGTATCCTTTACCCTAAAGCCATATTCCTCAAAAGGGATAGCCTTGGGCAAATATTCCCTGATGGTTTTTTCATCATCTATCAGTAAAATTGAATACACTAAAACTCCTCCTTTGAACGACGAACCGGAATCCCTATCGTTATTTTTGTTCCTTGGCCTTCCTGACTTTGAACATTCATCGTAAAGCCTTTTCCGTAATACAAATTCAAGCGTTGATACACATTGTACAGCCCAACGCTATGGGTTAACTTTTCCCCGCCTTTAAGCATTTCTTTCAGTTTCATCAATTGCGGTTCATCTATACCGATACCATTATCGGAAACAGATATAAGCATCTGTCCATCGATTACTGTAATACAAATTTCGATCCTTCGGTTTTGCGAAATTGACTCCACTCCGTGAACGCAGGCATTTTCTACCACAGGCTGTATAATTAGTTTTGGCAAAAGGCAGCTTTTCGCAGCCTCATCCACCATGACACTGGATTCGAATTCATCTTCAAATCGGTATTTCTGTATATATAAAAATTCTTCCAAAAATTTGAGGTCCTCCCTTAAAGGGATGATGTCGTCATCCCAATCAATTAAATGGCGGAACATTTTGGAAACGTACATAACCATTTTGGCGGTTTCGGCTTCGTTCTTAACCATTGCCTTTAAACGGATGCATTCAAGCGTATTAAACATAAAGTGAGGATTGACTTGGCTTTGCAACGCCAGTAATTTTGCCTGTACCGTTTCCCGTTCCAAATGGGCTTTCATCAGACGGGCCTTATATTCTTCATCAATCAAAGTTTGCAGCTGACCACTCATCTGATTGATACTTTCCGCCAGAAAACCTATTTCATCCCTGCCTATCTTATCTTGACTGATTTGCCTAAAATTTCCCTGAGCGATACTCCTCGACAGGTCTACAACAAGCTTTGTCCTTTTGGTGATATTACTTGCCACAAGCAGTATACAAAAAATTGCCAACAACATACTTCCCAATGCAATTAATATTGTTTCCCATCTCATTTTGGTAAATTCTTTGGAAACAATATTCGTATCGTAGAAGCCATATAATGATAAGGGAACATCCATCAGAGGCTGCTTTAGAACAACAATTCCTTTCTTTAGTTTCTGCGCTGAAAAAACATCATAAGGGCCAATTTCACGATAGGTATTGGCCGAGGCAATAATTCTGTTATTGGAGTCTACCAGGATAATATTATCAAACAAATCATTTTCTTTAAGCATCGAAGAAATGTAGGATAAATTGATATCAATGCGGATAGCCTTTTGATAGTTGGAGTAGTCGGGATAATATTGTAATGGTCTGACAATACTTAAACTTCTGTCGTTGGAGGTTTTTAGCTGCATGGGCACTAATGCTATCCTCAGTTTAGGCCCGTTGGGTGAAGAGGTTAATAGTTCAAGTTTGTAATCAAGTAATTTTTCCCCCAGAGTGTTAAAATCATCTGAAGATATTTTTTTAACCAGTGCTCCACTAAATATTGTGAAATTATCAGTATAAAGAATCACTTGACTGACCTGTTGATTGTAAGCCAAAACCGACAATAAATTCTTCATTTGACTCTGATAGGCAATCAAATAATGAAGATGGTTACTATATTGGGTATCTAAAAATTTATATAATTCCTCATTGGTGTTGTAGCGACGGGATAGTGAGATGGTTCCCCATATACATCCATTGACTTTGCTTGTTTTCTCACTTAATGACTGCGTTAACCGCTGCATCACTTCGTTTTGAATATTTTTTTCGGTGGCGCTGTAATAAAATATATTTTGAATCAGTAACGGCAAAATAACACAACCAACAAAAATAAGCATCATTTTTTGGGATATGGAAAAGTTATTTAACACCCCGTTTCCTATGATTTGTCTCTTGAAATCTTTTTTCATTCCTGGGATCATCATTACTTTTTAATTTCCCTTCCTGCCAGTTTTTAAAGGCTAAGGGAAAACCATCTCTAAGGCAATATGCCCTTTAGAGACTTAAAAATGAAAATTCTCTCTTCTTAAAATAGATTTGGATAGATTGAATTTTTATTAACTTGCCAAGCATTTGAAATTTTGAATATGTTAATATTTCTTCGCCGTAAAGCAAAACACCTCCGAATTTTAAAATGATTTTATGATAACTCGAAATTAACTATTTATCATTAATTTAAACTTAGCCAGCGTATGGGGATAAAACCGCTCATGATGGAAAATGAAGCGGACAATGTTTCAAAAATTGTCGTAAAGCCACCCCGATTATTCACGATACCGCTAGGTAGGCTTGGAAAAGTCGATTATCACTCCAAACAAAACGTATCTATTTGCTTTCACTTCACCCCCATCCAAATAGCCACTTATGGAAAACGTCCCTGATAATCTCCCCAAATAGGTATTGTACCGTCATTTGTATTACTGATTTGGGTTGAATATTATAATGGACTGTTTTTTATCATTTAATTTTTTTGATAATAATCAAAAAAATACAGAATCATGATCATAACAAAAAGACCCCTGGAAACAAGGGGATCTTTTTTGAATAACGATTATGGAGATTAACCGAATATTCTTTGCAACTATTTATTAAACTACCATGTACTTACTGCTGCACAATAATGGTAACCGTTTTACTATCGATTAACCCGCCACTGTCGCTAACCGTGAACATTATGGAATAAGTTTCGGTAACGGTCGGAATCCAGCTAAACTTGTTCGTATTCGAATTAAAACTGGATCCTTCCGGAAGATTACTGGCGGAATAAGTCAAGGCGTCGCCATCAGGATCCGTAGCCGTGACGGTAAATGAGACCCGTTTGCCAACACTCACACTGTAACTGGGAATGGCGCTCATTACCGGCGGACGATCACGGGTAGGATAAACCGTAATGACAGCTGGAGCCGTTGCACTGATCTGCCCGTCGCTAACCGTAAACTGCACGGTATAACTACCGCTAACAGTCTGTGGCCAACTAAAGTTTTGAGTGGTAGGGTCAAAGCTTGCACCTGCCGGCAAATCAGTTGCAGAATAGGTCAAACTGTCGCCGTCAGGATCACTGGCGCTGACCTTAAAATTGAGAGCATCCCCAGCAGTAACTATCGAATTGGAAATCGTTGCAAAAACCGGCGGTCGATTAGCCAAATTGACCACAATGGAAACTGTTCTGCTGTCAGGTAACTGGCTAACGTTACTGACCGTAAATCGTACTTTATAGGTCCCCGTCTGGGAATAATCCGGCGTCCAACTAAATTTCCCGGTGAGAGGATCAAGACTGGCACCTGCCAGAAGGCTACTAGCGGAATAAGCCAAATTATCGCCGTTAGGATCACTAGCATTAATCGTAAAGCTGAGTAATTTCCCTTCATCGACGGTAAAATCAGGTAACGCCGCTATCACCGGTGGCCTTTCCGCCACGAATACATTGGCTACTGCTTTTAAAGTAGTGCCGTCGACAGTGCCGTTAACAGTAAATGTTCCAGCTTTACTATAGGAAGCAGGATCAATGGTATCCCAGGTTACATTGACATAAGGAATTGTCCCATCATTGTAAACCGCTTGTACAGTTGAAGGCAACATCGGAGCTGTTCCGGTAGTTGTCTTGGAGTTGACACGTAGGAGACTGAGAATTGTTTTGCCGGTGTTATACAGCGGCGATTGGATTTCAGTGAAAGAAGTTTTCTGGGAAAGCGCATTACTCACTGTTTGTACAATAAGTTCTGCTGGAACGGTAAATGTTTTTATCATTCTCAGATCATTCACAGAAGCGGCTGCATAAACTACATAAACGCCTGGTTCGATAACCCATGCTGAACGGTTGCTGTCGAATGACGCCAATGACATGGCGTTAAACGTAGCACTGACAGTTTGAGTGGTCCCTGCATCCAGTATATTGGTTTTGATATAACGTTTCAATTCCTTCACTGGTTTCTGCATGGATTTGCCGGGTGCTCCGATGTAAAACTCCACCACTTCTTTTCCTGCAACCTTACTGGTATTTGTGATATCCACACTGGCAGTCAAAGTGCCGTCTAGGCTGTCAAATATGTTGGAACTTAATCGCAGGTTACTGTATGCAAAGGTCGAGTAATTCAAACCATAACCGAACTCATAGTATACCGGCACTTCAAAGGCATCATAATACCGATAACCAACGAAAATACCTTCTTTATAAGTACTACCGCTGAAAAAACCAAAGTTATCTTCAGCCGGTGAATAAGGTTTGTTTGGGTCATTATTATAGTATCCCTGGACGTCGATAGGGAAGGTTGATGAAAGTTTCCCGGACGGATTGGCTGCTCCGGTCAATATCGCGGCAATCGGGTGGCCAGTCGCTAGACCAGGCTCCCATACAAACAAGATTGCATCTGCCTGGGTTTTCCAGCTTTCCATTTCCATCGGAGCGCCCATATTCATTACAATAATAAACGGTTTGCCTGCCGCACGGCATTTAGCGGATGCCAGCGTGATCAGGTTCCGCTCCGCGTCGCTGAGATAATAAGCCCCCTTGCTTTTGGAGATATCCGAGCCTTCTCCCGAATTTCTCCGGATGGTCATAACCACACTGGTTAACAAGATCCGTCATTTGGCTATCTGTGGGCTGCATTTCCCCGGACACCTGTGCATAGCTAAGTTTGGTGGCATCGATTATCGTACCGCCGCTATAAATGTTCTGAAGCGCAGCCGGTATCTGAATGGCTAAAGAGGGATCCGCATTAACGGCGCCACTGCCCGTGCCACCCAGGATCAGGTTGCTGGAGGCATTACCGATGATCGCTATATTTCCACTGGTAATCGGCAAGGACGGCTTGTTGTTAATATAAGCGTTCTTTAAAAGCGTCATACTTTCAATAGAAACCTTGTTTGCCAACTCCAGATTGGCACTGGAATAAGGATTCGGTTCGGTGCTCATTGCTTTACCATGAAATACCGGTGTCTTGAGGACATACTTCAAAACCCTTCTGACACAAGCATCAATATCATTCATGGTAATAAATCCAGCATTGTAGCCACTGATAATGCTGTTGACGTTTCCACTAGACTCACTGACATCTAAACCGGCTTTGACCATTGATGAATATGCATTATTTCCGGTTTGACTCGGCCAGTAGGAAGCGTTACCTTGCCCACCCCAGTCCGTCATGGTGAACCCTTGGAAGCCCCAATCATTTCTTAGCACTGATGTGAGCAGTTCGGGATTTTCCGCTGTGCTTACTCCATTAATCTGGTTGTAAGAGGACATTACCGACCAAGGTTGGGCTTCTTTAATCGCATATTCAAAACTTCTCAGGTAGATCTCACGAAGTGCTCTCTGGCTCACGTTGGTTGGCAGGTTAGATCTTCCGGTCTCCTGGTTATTACAGGCAAAATGTTTGACCGTCATACCGACGCCCTGAGACTGGAAACCATTGACCTTGGAAGCCGAAGTCCTCCCGGAAAGCAGCGGGTCTTCGGAGAAATACTCGAAGTTTCTGCCGTTCAGCGGAAATCTTTGAATGTTCATACCGGGAGCAAGCGCCAGGTCATTGCCGAAGTAATATTCTTCCTGGCCCCAGGCGGTTCCCATCTGCATATTGAGGTCATCGTTCCAGCTAGACGCCCGAGCCGCTCCATTTGGCCATTGGGTAGCGTAGCGGGTCGTTGGATTACCACTGGAATCTTTAAATCCTGATGGTAACACCGTGATTCGTAGTCCCGCCGGACCATCGGAAAGGAAAGGAGTCTCTCCCCCATAATATTGAAGGAGAGACTATAAAATAGAAAGTAACAAAGCTAGCAGTCAATATCCTGCTACTGCACAATGATCGTAGCCGTCTTGCTATCGGTTAAACCGTAATTGTCGCTGACCGTGAACGTTACATAATAAGTCCCGGTATCAATCGGGGTCCAACTGAACTTTCTAGTGGTCGAATTAAAGCTGGACCCAACTAGCAGGTTGATGGCTGAATAGCTCAAAACATCGCCGCTATCAGAATCACTGGCTTTGATGGTAAAGGAAACCAATTTGCCGACACTTACGGTATAGCTGGGAATGGTGCTCATCACCGGTGCCGTGTCGCCATTACTACCAATAACGATGGTGGCAGTCTTGCTGTCGACTAATTGCCCGTCGCTGACCGTAAATTGCACGGTATAAGTTCCGGCGAGTGCCGGTGTCCAACTGAACTCTCCGGTAACCGGATCAAGGATGGCCCCAGCCGGCATGTTGCTGGCGGAATAGGCTAAAGAATCGCCGTCGGGATCGCTAGCGTGGACGGTAAAGGCGACCGCAGTCCCGGTAGTGCCGCTGATGGGATTGGAAAACGCCGTCATCACCGGCGGTTGAACGGCGCGATTCACCACAATGCTAGCGGTTTTGCTATCGGTTAACTGGCGGGCATTGCTGGCTGTAAATTGTAAGTGATAGGTTCCATCCTGGGTGTAACTGGGGGTCCAGGAAAATTTCCCGCTAAGCGGATCTAGACTTGCCCCGGTCGGTAAGTTAGTGCAGGAATAAACCAAAAGATCACCATTGGGGTCACTGGCGCTGAGTATAAAACTGAGCAATTTTCCTTCATCAACGGTGTAATCGGGAAGTGAGTTTAAGACCGGCGATTTTTCAAGGACTAAGCCGTTGATGGCAGCCTGCAGGTTTGCCAGAGCACTATCCACCTCTGCCTGGCTGGTATTTCCATCATCTTTTACTGTTTTGGCAGTATTCAAGGCCGCTTGTAATGTTGTCCAGCTTGTCAAGGTATAAATGGACTCCGTTAAAGCTTGGGCTTCATTGATCTTGGAAGTCAAAACGGTTTTGTCTAGGGTCACCGCATAGACTTTAAAATCATAGAAGGAAGCCCAATCACCGGAATTCAAGCCGGTAATATAGATACGTACATATCTTGCGCTGGCCAAATAACTGTTTACCTGGGTTTGTGCTGTGTAAGTATTATTGGTATTATCAAACACTGTGTTCCAAGAAGAATCATCATTGGAAACATCAATCCGGTACTTGTAAAGATGACCGGACATTTCCCACATAACTTTTGAACCAACAATGTTATATACTGCCCCAAGATCGACTCGCCACCATTGCGGTGTGGAGCCGGATGATGCGCACCAGCGGGTACTCAGGCTGGTATCGTTACCGTTCGCCGCTCCATTTCCCGATTCAGTGGTGCTGGCAGTAACCGGCTTACCAATAGATACTACCTCGGCATTTCTTTGATAAGCAATCGTAACAATGGCATAGCCTTCAATCCCTGAGCCATCTTTGGCCTGAGCCCTTACTTGTACGGTCCCGTCCTTCGCAGCAGTTAATAAGCCATTACTATCGATACTGGCGGCATCAGTATAGCTTCCATCGCTGTTCGTGACCGACCAGGTAATACCTTGGTAGGTTGCATCGGAGGGAGTAATCGTTGCATTCATCTGAATCATTCCACCCGGTACGGTAATCGAATTTTGGCTCCCGGCTCCGGATACTGCAATACTTGTTACTTTGACTGCCGCCAGGGATCCAAAGTTCTGTTTGCTCAAAGCCATTGGATCATACTCAGTGGATACCGGCCGAAGCCTCATATTATACGAATAGGAATTGGCACAGCTTAACTCATAGGCGGGATGCGGCCACGAACCCCAGCTATTGTCACCGCCCACACCCATCTGTCTGTAATTCAAATGTAGGTAAGTTTCGGGCAGCTTCGTCAATTCATAAGGATGGGCTTTGGAACCAAGATCGTCCGCAGTATAATGTAAAGCGCTTGCTTCGATGAACGGTGCCGACGCGATCGGATCTCCCGATACCATCAGACCCGTTCCTTGGCTGTCGGTTACCGTCAGCCAGCGGATGTCGGTCTTATTTCCGGTTTCTGAGGGTTCGATATACGGGAAGAACTGCTCGGTTACAGTACTTTGATACAGTCCGACCTGAGCGCCGGTATTCCGATCCCAGTAGTTTTCCTGAGGACCCCGGCCATACCAAGTAAAGTTTTCAAATCCGGCGGGCATGATCAACTCCATTCCAATCTCCGGAATTACCGGTAGGGACGAAGCGCCTGGAGTTAATGTAGTGCTGATAAAAACATCACCACTGCCATAAATGGTATATTTGTTGCTATACTGTGAAACTGTCGTGGTGGGTAGAGTCGAATTAACAATGATCGACACTGTCTTTGGAGAAATCCGAGTCACACTGACATTTTGAATCGTCCGTTTCTGGCCGGCAGATTTCCAGGTTGCGCAAGTAGTCGGTTCACTATTGCCCTTATCATTATCAATCGGTGCTCTCCAGAAGTTAGGGGTAAGTCCGCTCTTGAACAACTCGGTTCCCCGGTAAATCAAGGAAGTGATAGCGCCCTGCGTCTTACTGAAAGTCAATCGGAAATCCTGTCCACTGATGACAGCATCCGAAGCCGTTTCACTCAATCCCAAGTCCGGCATAGAAGCAACGTCGGGGACCGATGGCTGTGGGACGTTGAAAGGTATTTTCAACTGAGTCGTGGCGATCTCATAACCCTTAGCCGCCCATTTCGTATCTTTGGATAATTTGAAACTGACAGTCAGCCAATATTCTGAACCAGCCTTCAAAAACGGCTTGATAAACGGGATATTGATTGTTTGGCTCTGCTGCGGCCCAATATCAAGTTTGGGAAGAGCGCCCTGATCAATTACAGTACCGTCCTCCATCAGTTTCCAAGAACCATCAAAATCACTTACATTGGTGAACAGAAACTTATTTTTGATACTGACCTGACCATTGGCAACATTCACATCACTGACCTTGATATTTTCATATACATGCTTTACCTCTAAAAGCTGGGGCTTAGGTGTCCTGTCCGCCAGAAGTTCGCCGTTAGCGCAGAAGTTTCCATCGTTAGGCGTATCGCCCCAGTCTCCCCCATAAGCCAGGAATTTACCATCACCAAAATGTTTTTCCTGAAACTCGTCAAAATCCATCCATAGTACGCAACTTGAATCCGGAGCCGCAGTTATCATATTATAATCCGCTAAAACCTCTGTCAGGGATAAGGCCCGGTTATAAATCCTAACTCTATCGATATCCCCGGTCGAAGAAGTGCCTTTTTCAGTATTCTTACCGACACTAACCGCATAGCCGTTATCGGTACAACCAATGGTACAGGCTTTGGTTCCTCTGGCAACTCCGTCTACATACAAGGTCAACGTACTGCCGTCGTATGTTCCGGCCAGGTGATGCCAATTGCCCACCCAGTTGCTGATATTGGAAACTCCATAGGAAGCTGTATACCATGTAGAAGTGGAACTGTTATACAAAAAGAATTCTAATGTGGTCCCGCCGGATAAATGGATGGCATACTGTTTGTCACCCTTGGCGATATATTCACTGTTAGCCGTGGTACTCACCGGTCTGACCCATGCTTCCAGTGTCAGGCCACTGGTGCCGGTAATATCTAAAGCGGGTATATTCGGCAAAGTCATATAGCCGCTCATAGCCTGGCCGGTCTTGCCATCGGTAACCGCATTGCCAAACAGCTCCCCCTGTATAGCATTACTGCTGCTATCGCTGGCCACATAGGTGACAGGAGTGCTTTTCCACAGTGCCTGATCCACCCAGTCCCAGATGAATCCACCGCTGCAATTGGGATAAGCCTCATATACATCCCAGTATTCTTGCAAGTTGCCGTTACTGTTTCCCATAGCGTGCGAATACTCACACTGGATATAGGGTTTGGTGTTGGCAGAATTGGAGCAATAAGAGGCCACAGTTTCCTTGGATGCATACATATTGCTGTAAATGTCTGCAACGGAACTGTCGCCTTCATAATGCACCGGGCGGGATGGGTCATTATTATGAACCCAAGTCGCCATATTACTGAAGGTGGATCCGGAACCCGCTTCATTGCCAAGGGACCAAATAATGACCGCTGGGTGATTTTTATCTCTTTCCACTACATTCTGGATTCTATCAATGCACGAATTGAGCCATTTTGAATCGCTTTTGGGCAAAGTGCCATTGGCGCCATGGGATTCCAGATTGGCTTCATCGAGAACGTAAAGACCAAACCGGTCACATAGCTCATACCAAAGAGGATTGTTGGGATAATGGGAAGTCCTGACGGCATTAATATTGTATTGTTTCATCAGGGTGATATCTTTGACCATATCTGCAACAGAAATCGTCTTTCCGGTTTGCGGGTCGATTTCACAACGGTCAACGCCTTTAATCATCAAATGCTGACCATTGATTCGCAATTGTTTATTGTTCCACTCGATTTTCCGGAAACCAACCTTAGTGCTTTCCGCCTCGATGACTTGGCCGCTAAAGTCCTTAAGGGTTAAAACCAAATCATATAGATTGGGATATTCCGCCGACCATTTTTGGGGATTGGAAACTGGGATATTTTGGGTCAGTATCACATCCGAACCGGTAATAGCGGAAGAAATATCGGAACTCAGCGTCACCGGTACTGCAAATACCGAGTTGCCCTGGTCATCATAAAGCTTTGCTTCAACAGAATATATTCCCGAACTGCCCGTCTCGTACTTTCGTAAATTTACCCGAAGCGTTAGAATGGAATCGATATACTGAGAATCGAGATCGGT
>DNPQ01000022.1:11802-16910 GCA_003501335.1 Bacillota bacterium | reverse complement strand
TGATCTTCGATCCAGCTGCCGTCGGTCCAGCGATAAACCTTTACGGCCAGTGTGTTATCACCCGGATGGACATAATTGGTAATGTTAAAATCGGCTGGGGACATGCTGTCTTCGCTATAACCTACTATGTTGCCGTTGACCCAAACATAAAAACCGGCGGCCACACCCTGGAAGGAAATAAATACTTGGCGTCCGCTCCAATTGTCCGGCAGCGTAAATATCCTTTGATAGCAACCGACCGGATTATAGGTGGTAGGCGTGGTCCCAGTCGATGCCGAGGGGCTCTGCCAGTGGGTCCAGGGATAAGTCGTATTGCAGTACATCGGGTAGTCAAATATCTGGGCCACCAGATTGCCGGGTACAAAGCCCTGGGTCTGCCAGTTGCCTGGAACTTTAATATCATTCCAATTGCTGGTATCATAGCCCACTTGGAAAAAGTTAGCTGGTTCCAGGCCTGGTTTGGATACCAGGTTAAATTTCCAGATGCCGTTGAGTGATTTAAGATAGGTTGAATCCGCCCGGATTCCGGTAGGCATATTAGGGTCCGTAATATCCGCCCTGATTGCATCAAGAGCAGTCTGGGAATCGGCGTAAGGTACCAGAGTCGTATGAGCGGGTTCTCTGTTTACTTGAAACAGCGGTACATTGGTGGTTCCACCGCTCCATTCGTTGTAAGAGGGTGTATCCGCATAAATCTGAAGCAGCAAGCCAATGAAGATGAATATAACAGCTAAAGAAACTGCCAATACTTTTCTTTTCATTCTTTCCTCCCCTTCATTACAAAAATTTCGCCTCAACATAATCGGTGACATATTTTATTGAGATAAAATCACTCCTTTCCCATTTTCAGATTGAAGAATCCCTTTTCAAAGCCGAATGAGTTTTTAGAAAACATTGGTAATATTTACTATTTATCTCAGGGTTCTTCACAACATTCTTGACAATTTGATGGAAATCATTTCCACAATCACTTTAATATATTGCTGATCGTGTCAAACTTGTACAAATTATCCAGCAATCTTCATCATGATATAAAAAATAGCTGTCTTCAAAATGAAGACAGCTATTTTTCATTCGAACAATCGGATGATTCTAATGGTAATTACATTTATTGGTAGTCACTATTGAACAATGATAGTAGCCATCTTGCTGTCTGTTAATTGTCCATCACTTACTGTGAACAGTACTGTATATGTTCCAGCTACCGTGGGTGTCCAGCTAAATATTCTGGTGCCTGCATTAAAGCTGGCTCCATCCGGTAAGTCAGTAACTGAATAATTCAGAGGATCACCATCGGGATCGATAGCCTTCACTGTAAAAGTGATTAATTTCCCCGTCTTTACCATATAACTGGGAATGGCGCTCATTACCGGTGCGTGATTTCCATCGGCTCCATTGACAATAATCTTAGCCGTCTTGCTGACGCTTAACTGCCCATCGCTGACAGCAAATACTGCAGTATATATTCCCGCTACCGTCGGTGCCCAACTGAAGATCCGGGAAGTTGAATCAAAGCTGGCCCCTGATGGTAAAGTAACGGCGGAATACGTTAAAATATCACCGCTATCCGGGTCGCTGGCATTGATATTGAAAGAAAGTGATTGTCCCGCATTAACGGTGTAATCAGGAATAATCTCCATGACCGGCGGTCGGTTGGCATTGTTGACCACTACCAAAACCATCTTTGAATCAGTTAATTGCCGGGCGTTGCTGGCTGTAAACTGCAAATTATAACTTCCCACCTGTAAATCATCGGGAATCCAACTGAATTTTCCCGTGACCGGATCAAGGCCGGCCCCTGCTGGCATATTACTGATGGAATAGGTTAGTGTATCGCCGTTGGGATCATTAGCGCTGACCGTAAAGTTAAGTTGTTTTCCCTCATTAACGGTATAACTTGCCAACTCCTTCATTACCGGAGGTTTTTCAATCAATAAACCATTAATAGCATCATTTAGCGCGGCAGTGGCGGTGTAGACCTTATTCACGCCGTTCAAATCGTAGATTCTAACGTTCAGGATAGCCTGAGCGGCGCTCCGCGTGGCTTGATAATTGGCCCAACTGTTAACCGTGTAAAGATTTTCGCAGGCATCAGCGGGCGCCAATTTCAATTTTTTCTGCAGTTCAAAACGGGCTTTACTGCCGATAATGGCATAGTAAGACATCTTGGCGGTATTTGCCGTATTTCCGGCATTATCGGCCGACATGAAAATATGACAGCCCTTGTTGGAGTTAAAAGTATTACCGTCATTCAATCCGTCGACCGCATACAGAACAATTTTGCCGCCATTGCCTTTACTGTTTTCAAGCAAGAAGTCAAAATAATCAGCCAGCCAGTCAGCCTGCTTTTTTTGATAAACGGGTTGGTTGGCCCAGGCTGCCTGCCATCCCGGAATAACCCGCAATAGCGGCGAGTGGATATTATTCCGGTCCCAATTGGAATTGACATCACCGTTCGGCAGATAATAATTGGCATGAATGTCATTGGGATCATAATCCGGATTGGGTTCCAGGTCACAGCGGGTGTCGGCTTCGGTAAATTGGATCTCGTTACAGACTGTGCTATACATGTTGAAGGTCTCTTTAAAAAGATCCAGGCTAAGCGCTGTCGAATTCCTGCCTTGCATGCCGAAGACATCAATATTGCCTGCCTGATAGATAGGAGTTAACATCTTGACGGTTGCTGTGCGTTTAGGTTCATAGGATTTGTCACTATCGAAGAAATCGTTGTAAGAGAGAGTCCAATTCAAGCCTAGCTGCCTTTCATATTTACGGGCAAATTCAAATGCTTTCCTGACGTATTCACTTTCGTACAAAAGTTTATCATCGCCGGTCATTCCAGCCGGAGCCTTAAAAATACGCCCCCAATTGCTGGGTTGATAGTCGTTTTCATTACGGATGTAACCGGTGAAGTCATCAATGGCTTCATTGACAACGTCCCAAGAAAATATGATATCTTGATAAGGCGCATAACGCGCAAATACCTGCCCTATGTACGAGTCCAAACGATCCAGCATTACATCCCGGCTGGTCCAGTCATTACCGCTGGCGGCAAACCCGTTGCGAAAAAACGAAGGATCGGTCATGTTATGCCATACCAGGGTATGCGCTTTGATCCTGATTTGATCTGCGGGTGCACGGCGGGCGTTTTCGGTGCGGACATTATTCAAGAAAGTTGTCATTTGACTGCTTATCGGCGCCAATACCGCAGTCCGGTTCGCTTTGTCGAGGGCGGCCAAATACGCTTCATCATTATCATAATTGCTCCGCACAATTGCGTTATAGGCGTTCCGGGATTGGCTGGGGCCGAATTGATACTGGGGTTTAAATTCATTCGAAGGACTCCAGCTGTTATAATGCTGTTGTGTCAGTCCCTTGGTTTCTTGGTTAGTCGAGAAATAGTTACTCATCGCCGAGAATGTTCCAAACATGAAATAATCCCCAAAGGTATGATAAAGTGAAGGCAAGTCTGGTTGCCAGGTAGCCGAGGCCGTTGAAATACATGTTGCCGTTAATGTGACAATCAGGCATATCATCAAAATTTTTAATTTCATCTTTCTTGACTCCTTTCCTTCAATAGCATCTTTCATTCCATCTTCATTTTTGGCTTTTTAATTCTCGCGTTTTCATTTTTCCGGCACTTGGAAGCTGCCCTTAACTCCCGACTCCTTTTCATAAGGCCAATCATCGATGCCACCCAGGTTGTATACTTTTTGGTAACCCAACAGCAACGCTTCTTCCAGTGCTTTCTGGGCCCGCACACCATGAGCACAATAAAAGATGATGGTGGCGGTTTTATCCGTGATGACTGTTCTTAGATAGGTACTGATTTGCTCTACCGGGATATGGATACAGCCCTTGATATGAGATGACTCATATTCCTCCATGGAACGTACGTCTACAATCAGGGCGCCCTTTTGCTGGTCAATTCGTGCTTGTTCCGGCCGGATGCTATATTGGCGAAACGTTTGATTTTTAAGAATATCAAACCAGAAGCCATCTCCCACTACCGCCATCAATCCATTGGCAAAGGCCAAATCGTTGATGTTGTGGCCGGTTAATCCGGTGACTTTATTACAAACGCTGCATTCCGTGATGGTCAGTAACTTACCCCCATTACAGGCTGCCAAAAGTTGGTCCCAGTCCATGCCCACGACATTAACAGTCAGCGGCAAATACTTTTCAAGGGGCTCTTTATTGAGCTCCCGTAAAGGATAAGCCCTCCAAACTTCACCGCTATCACTGGACAATAGGATCGGAAGTCTCGAATCTTCCTGAAATTCTCCAACCAGGAAAAATACATTACCACAAGCACGGATGCTATGAAACCAGTAGGGCTTGTCATAACCTTGATATACTCGATTGTAGTCTAAAATATTCCAATTTATGCCATTCATGGAAATTAAAATTTGCCCTTCACGGGTAACCGCCATACATCGTTGAGGGTTTGCAGAGATAGAAATGATGTCATTTTTGGTTCCGGTTTGCAAAGCAGACCATTGAACGCCGTCCTCGGAATGAAGTAGAATTCCTCTATTCCCGGCAACCCAGAAGGAGTTGTGAAACCAGGTAACGCCATTGAGAGAGATTTTGGTACCACTGTCCGCATTCTGAAAACTGTCGCCATTTTTCGCAAAAAGAATGGTTCCTTTATCTCCCACTCCCACCTTGATGCCGTTGATGGCGATGATTCCTTTCAGGCAAGGAGCCTTTGAAAAACGAAGATGGATAATGGTACTATCTGGCCTGATCCTGTCAATCCGGCCCCCGGCGCCTACTGCCAAAAAATCGTTTCCATCTGCGCATACTGCATGGTAGCCTTCGGATGCAGCATTCTGTGAAAGGGCAAAAATCGGCGCGCAAGTACTATAAATCAGGAATAAGAACAAAACTGTCAGTAATAAATTGAACAACCGTTGAGCTAAAAATTTTTCATGGAGGAAATAAAATTTGGCTAAAAATCGGATTCCTAATGTTTGCATCATCGGTTCACTCTCTTTCGCGCCATCAAAGGTATATGCAACCTTCATTGCATTTTGCGGTCAAATGTACACAACCGTCACGTGTACTCACTCAGGCATTGCGTGCATGTACTTAACTGTCGCGTG
>DNPQ01000022.1:0-11484 GCA_003501335.1 Bacillota bacterium | reverse complement strand
GCGTGTATTCACCCAATCGTTACGTGAATGTACTTAACTGTTGCGTGTATTCACCCAATCGTTACGTGAATGTATAATAAACTTTGAAACGTTTCCGCATTATGGATCAAAGTCTGATAACATCGGGGAGCGGGGCTGTCCCGGTTGGTTCCGGGACAGCCTTCGTTCTTTAAGAAAACTTATTGCACGATAATAGTAGCTGTCTTGCTGTCGGTTAGCTGACCGTCACTGACTGTGAATTGCACCGTATAGGTTCCGGAAATAGCCGGGATCCAGCTGAACTTCCCGGTAGATAGATTAAAGTTGGCGCCATCCGGCAGATTACCGGCAGAAAGCACCAACACATCGCTACTGTCGGGATCACTGGCCTTAACGATGAAAGATACCAGTTTTCCTGCTTTAACTGTGTAAGTAGGAATCCTGTTCATCACCGGTGGGCGGTCGCCATCAGCACTGTTGACAATGATGGTGACCGTCTTCGTGTCGGTTAATTGGCCGTCACTGGCAGTGAACTGGAGGGTGTAAGTCCCGGGAACCGTAGGCGTCCAATTGAAAGTTCTACTATTAGTATCGAAACTCGCCCCATCCGGGAGAGTACCGCTTGAATAAGTTAAGCCATCTCCATCAGGATCATTGGCATTGATGGTGAAATTGACGAATTGTCCCGCATTTACGGTCTGGTTTGCAATTGCAGCCATAACCGGCGCTTGGTCGGTGTTATTAACTACGATAGTAGTTGTGGCCAGCGCACTTGCATAACCATCGCTCACTGTAAATTGCAGCGGATAAATTCCAGCCTGGGAATAATCCGGTGTCCAACTGAATTTGCCACTAACCGGATCAAAGACTGCGCTAGCCGGTAAGTTACTCGCGGAATAAGTCAAGCTATCGCCGGAATCAGGATCGCTGCCTACCAATGTAAAGGTTATCAGCTTGCCTTCATCGACAGTGTACTTCATAAGCTGGGCCAAAGATGGTTGTTGGTTCACAATTTCCGATGGTATTGAGGTGGTGGTATGGAAGTAATCATAGAGAATGTTTAAATCGGTATTGGTTCCGCTACTTCCGTTAATCGTAATCAGCCCCACTTGGATATTGTTCAGCGTGATACTGGTGGTTCCAATCAAAGTAAAGCTGCTTCCATCGGTTGAATAGTAGGATGTGTAATTGCTGCCGCTCTTGACAATCCGGAACCAGACTGTATTGGTGCTGCTGCTGACAGCATCGCCATTGATGCTGAACGCTGAAGTATCACTGCCGTTAGTTTCCTTGAGCACTTGGATAACGGAAGAAGACGAACCAGTGGCTTCCCACTCTAGTTTTAAATAATTATCATCGTTTTGATAAACGATTAAACCTCCTTGTTGATAGGTAGCATGAGGTCTGATTGAACCGGTCAATTTAGTTTCGATAGTCCAATCACCGGAGGCATTTTGCAACAAGATATTTCTGGCATCCGTTGCTGTGCCATATAAATCCCCTTGCCTTGGACTGATCATCATGGAACCGGGGTTACTGGTGAGGCTCCAGCTTGCCGGATCTTCTCTCACCCAGTGCCATTGCGCGCCTAAGACGCCATTATTGAACTCATCACTGCCGGTCACATTATACGTAAAATTGACCGTATACACGGACTGGGAACCGCCGATAGATACGGTTATCAAAGCCTTACCCGGCAATGCTGTCGCTTGAACGATGCTCAATGTGGCTCCGGGATCAGTGGCGGTTGCCGTTACTTGCGGTATAGCCGTTAACCCCACAGGAAGCTGCATATTGTATGTATAAACCGTGGGACCGAAGGCGGCCGGTTGTTTTCCATTGATCGTAAGGCTGCTGAGTGTAGTATCAACCGTAAAGTTTACTGTATAAACGGATTGATCACCAACGCTGGATATAGTTACAACAGCCGATCCGGGCAATGCCGAAGCTTGATTTATAACCACTGTTGCATTCGGATCAGTGGTGGTTGCCGACACTTGAGGTATGGGGCCGACCCGGGTCAGTACGTTATAACTATAAACAGTCGGGCTGAAACCGTTAACCGTAGTCCCGTTGATTTGCAGATTAATTAGAGTAGTATCGGCGGCAAAATTGACCGTATATACAGACTGGGATTCGCCGATGGATACGGTTATTGTGGCTTGACCAGGAACAGTAGCAGCCTGGGCCACGATCACTTTGGCTCCGGAATCGACAGCCTCCGCTGTAACTTGCGGCGCAGAACCGGCGGGAGCCAATAAGCTATAGCTGAAAACGGTCGGGCTAAAATCCTTTACCGGCGTCCCGTTCACTTTAAGACTGCCCAGTGAAGTATCAACCGTGAAATTGATCGTGTATACCGATTGGAGGACACCATTGATTATCGATATAGTGGCTTGCCCCGGCACCGAAGTCGCCTGTGTTATCAGTATCGTGGCATTAGAATCACTTGAAGTAGCCGTCACTTTCGGTAATTGGCCGGAAGGCACTTTTACGGTGTAATTATAGGTACTTGAACTAAAACCATTCAGGGGTACCCCGTTCACTAGAATGCTGCTAAGAGAAGTATCGACGTTGACATAAACAACAAAATCAGCCGATTTCGTAATACCTTCATAAGTGACATTGGCGGTGACAGTTGCCACACCGCCTCCGACAGCATGGATAACACCGTTGGCATCGACTGAAACCACATTATTGCGGTTACTGCTATAACTTACAGTCATACCCGTTGGTAAAGGCTTACTGCCGGTGGTCTTGTTAATGTAGCCATAAAGTGTTTCATCACTCATCGCTACGGTGATATTCGGAATAATCACTTTACCGCTGCCAAAAATCACCCGGTTGGGGATATCCTGGGCTGCATCGCCTTCCTGAGTTGCCTTTACGGTAACGGTATCGAGCACGGGTTTGATTGTCCCGTAAACATTAATGTAATCTTGGATTTGGATATCCGCATCTGCGCTTGAACGGCCGATCTGGATGCCATAACGTCCATTATCAATCACATACCGGCCAAGAGTCTGGTCAAAGAAAGCCAAATCGGATATTTTAACGGACAAAGTCACGGTTTTGGTTTCAGCGGGATTTAAGGATACTTTTTGGAAACCCCGCAAACGCTTAAAAGGACGTTCCAGGGAAGCGGATGCGTTAGGAGTATTCATATAGAGTTCAACGACCTCGGTGCCACTCACGTTGCTGGTATTGGTGACATCTACACTGACATTGAAAGTGTCGCTGAAGGTATTGCTGGAATCAAAATTTTGTTTATCTATCCGGAGGTTGGAATAAGCAAAATTACTGTAACTCAGACCGTAACCAAAGGGATAAGTGACCGGATTACCAATGTAATACATATAGGTACGCCCATGGTTGTTGCCTGACGGCCTGATGGTATAGTCGGTAATCGCCGGGAGATCGGAATTAGTGGGATACCAACTAACAGGTAGACGGCCACTGGGATTGACAGTACCCAATAAAACATCAGCTAAACCTTCGCCTTTACGCTCACCGTTATAACAACTCCAAAGAATAGCAGGCACGTTTGGACTGGAGGCGAAGCTGGTGACATCCACCTCACCGACAGTCTCCATTACCACAATGGTGTTGGGATTTCCCTGAGCCGCCACTTGGGTAATCAAAGAAGCCTCAGCACCCGGCAGGTTGATATTGGAACGGTCGCTGGCCTCTTGAGAGGTACCGCTGTCAGTACCGACGTAGACAATGACCACATTAGCCGCGGCTGCGGCTGCGACGGCAGTCGTGTCGACCGTAGTCAGACCAGAGGCGCTAGTGCCAGTACCGGTGAACCCTTTGTAAAAAGTCACCGTGGCGTTGGGATTGATAGCCTGGATAGCATTTTTGATCCCATTATAGGCGTTAACTTCCTTGGCAGCGCCGGCGCTGCCCTGAATGCTGGAATAATCGCCCAGATACATACTGCTGGGATTGGCAAAATAACCGATGACGGCGACACTGAATGGACCGCTAGTTGGAATCTGCAGCGGTAATACTTTGTTGCCGTTCATGTTAGGACTGTTCTTCAACAATACTAGGGCTTTACCGGCGACTTCACGAGCCATGGCCAGTCTGGCAGAGGTTTCGGTGACAGCATTATTGCTGTTAGAAGAGACCCAGCCACCCGGTTGCAGCCCTAATGCCTGGAGTCTAGTGACGGCTTGGTTATACCATGAGACATTATTATAGTCAAATTCACCGAGTTCCATACGGGCGGTAAAAAGACGCACCAGGGAGGCATCCACGTCATTCACGGTAAACAGGCCGGTCTGGGTGGTAATATTCTGAGAAAGAGCAGTGGGTACCGTATTACTGTAACTGTTACCGTCATTATAGCCGGCGTTACAATCGAGATCTTCTCCAGCGGTAATGGCAAAAGCCATACGTTCGGGAATAGTGACCGGACGGGACCACCCGGGCGGAGTCCAATTATGACCGGCGGTGATCTCATAGACGGCGTCGCAGTCCGATGTCATATAGCCGTTAAAGCCCCAGCTTTGGCGCAACAAAGTATCTATCAGATAGAGATTTGCCGGAGAGGGTATGCCATTAATGCTGTTGTAGGAAGACATCACCGAACCGGGTTGGGCCTGCTTGATAATACCCTTGAAAACCGCGGTATAGTATTCCCGCAGGGTACGGTCGTCCATATCTGCCGAACCATTAAGACGGTTAGCCTCGCAGTTGTTGGCGGTATAATGTTTTAAGGTGGCGATGGCTTTGTAATAGCCCTGACTGTCAATCAGGCTGCCGTCCATATTTTTGCCTTGCAAGCCGTTGACAAATTGCGAAGCAATCTGGGCGGCCAGGAAGGGGTCCTCGCCATAGGACTCGTCGTTACGGCCCCAACGGGGATCGCGGGCCAGGTTGACGGTAGGCGAATAAAAGTCCAGGTTGAGGTAGTTACTTGGAGCGACTTCCCGGTCTTCATCGGAGACCATCACCGCTTCGCGGTACATTAACTCCGGGTCCCAGCTGGAAGCGACCGAAAGGTCTATAGGATAGGAAGTGGTATTGGTCAAGGTGGTGGCATTCCCTGAGCTGGTTGTTGTCAGAGCATTAGGACCGTGAAGGGTCTCATTCCACCAACCCCAAGCATGGATGCCAAGCCGCGGAATAGCCGGAGCCTGGCTGCTGATCATCTGGGAAGCTTTCTCAGCCGGAGTCATCCGTGACACCAGGTCTGCCGCTCTTTCCGCAAAGGAATAGCTTGTATCCAGATAAATGGGTGTTGTTTCCGCAAAAACCGAAATCGCGGAAAATCCGATGATACTGAGGCTAATAATTGCCAATAGCCATGCCAGTATGTTTCGATGCACGTTTTTTTGGGCCATTTTTACACTCCTTTACCTAAATTTTTTTGATGAACTTACTAAATAACTTAAAATCACCTCCCTTCCTTGCAAATTCTTGAGCCTTACCAAATCAAGCTACCTTTCACCTGAACTTGGTTGAAAACAAGCCCTTTATGATCAATTCCATCTTATCACCTATGACATTGAAGGTATCTAGAGTATGTTGCAAAGAAAGGCCAAAATTTTCCAATAGATTTTAAAGATGATGAAAAATTACAAAAAGCAGGAACCTTTTGCTGTAAAAAAAATCCTGGCAAAATTTAACAGTCAAAACCGAGAAATTCAGAAAATTACCAACTAATGAAGCGGGTAAAAAAATTTATTGCCTCATCCTCTAAAACGCAAAATACAGACCTATCCCCAACGTTACTTTTTCTCCAGTCGAATCATCATATCGCCAAACCCATCTGTATTTGGGATAATTCAGATCGAATTGCAGCCCCCAACCATCAAAGGTTGGATTCCCAGATACTTCCAAAATGGTGTCCGTTTTCCCCACCCCTAATCGGATTCCGGTTATCCAAACACCTTTGTCCGAAAAGTCTTCGCTCTTCAATAAATAAGCCCATGGATAATATTGAGCATAGCAAATTAAAGGCCCAAACGGCTGGGTTTGATCACCAAACCCAACCATTGCGGCTGCTTTTTTTTCCGGCCCAACTCCTTCCCCGACCCAAAATTCCAAAAAAGTTTGATGTCCGGTAACTGTGTCTAGTCTCTGTGATAGCCTTATTCCATAAAAATCAGTTCTGCGATACTCCATCTCCAATCCGGTATAAGAAGAAAGAGCTAAGTTCAGTTCCAACCACATGTTTTCGGTACCAAGCCCCATTTCCCAATATGATTTTGGGAATATTTCCAGCGGCTCTTCTTCCTCCAAACCGAAATCCCCCAGGGAAGCCATAGGCACCAATCCAGTGGTAGCGGCCAATGTTGTCTGAATATTTACCGGAGTGACTGTCAACAATACCGCATAATACCGTTGCTGATTGATTTTAACTTTTTCAAGCGGCCATTGCTGGTGGGCATCATTGGTTTGCCGGACCACCGCTAAAATTTGGCTTTGGCCTGGAGAAGTGGCAATTGTAGTAGAAACCATACTCATGGGTTGCGTTGTCTCTGGAGAAGCATTGGTTGTGGAAATGCCCTCCTGTTTTGCTGTTCCCAAAGAATCGTCGAGCGTAAAGCCTCTCCCAATGTAAATTTCCGATAAAACTTTCCCACTATCCGCATCAACCTGAACCGGTGTTACTCGCAGGGTAAAATTGTAGTCCAAATCCGGTGTTTCACCCACCCGGTGTTCGTTCGTCATGAACTGGGCAGTTTTTCCCGGAAGAGCAATCAACCAGGGCCGTCTAATTACCTTGTCTGAACTGGATATAATTGTATTTTCAATCAAGGCACGGATTTTCCCATTGAGGACCCATTGGTTGGGAGTAATAATGACTTGATTGGACCCATTTTGCGAATTATCATAAATACCGCTGAATAAAAAATTTAAATCTGAATTTTGACTGATATCAATGATTTCTAAATTATAAACCACTCCAAGTCCAGCCGTCGCTCGGGATATTTGCCAGAGTTTTGCTAAAATTTTATTGAGTAAGGATGTTGGAGCCTTTACATATGCGATTCTCAAGTTTGGATCGTAGGTTAAATATCGTTGGTATTCTCCCAACTGGGCTTGAATTTTGGGATCAAAAAATCCGACCGGAACCAGACACGAATCGGTGGCAGCAAATAAAGTCAAAGGGGACTGCGGCCCGCTAATCAAATAATACTTTTCAAACTTGGTGTAATAATAACCAAGCGGGTCCAAAATTGATTTTAAGGTTTCTTCCACCGTCTCTCCGCTAATTTCAGCCGGAACCAAACCTTCTAGCCCAGGGTCGGCGATGATAGTCACACCGAATTTGCCTTCTATTTTCCGCAACGCCTGGGACAGACTGAGCATTTCTGCCGGTCTTTTTATTGGCTCCCCATCCGCCATGACCTGCATATTAAAAAGAAACACCGATCCCAAAATAAGCAGCATCCATAAAACTCTTTTCATTTGCCGATGACTTCGGCAGTTAGAAAGATTAATAATTCACTGTCACTCTTCTGATCCATCCGTTGCTTAAAGAACAATCCAATGATCGGGATATCCCCCAAGCCCGGGGTTTTGGAGGTGCTGTTTTTGGTCTGCTTTTCGGTTAATCCCGCAACCATTACGGTTTGACCGGGAAGCAAACAGACCACCGAGGAATATTCCCGGGTCCGGACCAGAATTTGATCGCTAGTCGAAGCAGTATCGTCAAAAACATTCACTTTTTGGGTAAAGGTCAACTCGATCTGATCTCCCAAAAATCTGGGGGTAACCTGTAAAGTAGTCCCGGCTTCCACATTTTCCGTGGTGGAAGTAGTGGAAGTAGTTCCCTGCGACTGCAAAATCAAAGTCCGCCGGTCTCCCACAAAAAGATCTCCGGTCTTGCCTTCCGTGACAATGATCGTCGGATCGGAATTGATTACTGCCTTTTTATCATTAACCAAGCCTTGGATAACGGCGGAGAAATGGCCAAAACTGGCGTCACCTTCTCCGGAAAGCGCCCCTGAGGCTAAATCCAGCATAAAGTTTTTCTTCCCGGCGCTGGTCCCGTCAAAATATGCCGTCAATTTATCCATTCCCCATTCTTTCAGCACTTGATTCTGGACCTCAGTCACCAGAGCCTTGATCCGAAATTGTCTTTTGGGGATGTCGGCATCGATCTTGACCAAATCATCCAGAATCCGCCGGAGTATGGTCGGTGGGGCGATCACCGTGGCCATGTTTTTGGCGGTATCGACTTTAACATAAGGTCCATAAGGTTCCGGAATTAATGAGCGGATGGATTCGCCCTGTATATTCTGGAAATGATACACCCCGGTTTCGGTCAGTTCCGTAAAGACCGGATTTTTAAGATTGGGCAGACCCACCAGATAAAAATTTTTTATTTTTCGAAAAGTATATCCCCCGCCGACCAGCATCATATACAAGGCATCCTCCAAGGGAACTTCTTTCAATTCCAAACTGATGGTTCCGCTAACATTGCTGTCGACCGCAATATTTACTTTGGTACGCAAAGCAACTTCGCTGAGGGCTTCCCGTAAATCCGATTCGAAAAAAGTCGCCGTCACCAGCGGTTGTCCGGCTCCATCACTATCTGCGGCCAGACAATATCCTTGGCATCTTCCCCCCAAAATGAGTAAGAAGCCCATCATGATCAGAAATCTAGACTTCACATTGGTCATTGCTTAAACCTCCACCAATTTTCGTTTGCATCATTCTGAAAGATAAAATTTAGAAATAACCGAAAAATGGTAAATTGCAGCCTATAAAGATAAAAATGATTCCGTTTTAAAAACGCGATAGCTGAACCAAAATTTTCCCTTGCTGCTTTAAGTTTAAAGCTTAAATCGTATGGGAAGAGCTCGGGGACAGCCGGGTCCAAAATCATTTTTTTAAATGAATTGGCATAATTACGGTTTGGATTACTTTGTCACCTTCAAGTACCGTCACATCGGCTTGGTAAGTGGCTGGGTCAAGCTTTGGCAAAAATGCAGTTAAGTTCATGGTCTGGTTCGGCAACAAAGCAACCTGCTGCGCATCATCCGTTTTCAATGAAAGCAACGTTCCCAGGCTTTTGTTAGCTTTATCTTTTAAAACCAGATTCGCTACAGGCGTTAATTTAATCGTTCCGGTATTTTTAAGGACCGCCAAGATCCGATAGCCGCTTTTCTCTTTGTCCCCGCTGATGCTTAACACTTCTGCCGTCCGGGTTTGGTTCCCAACGGTGATTGCTTCCAGGCTAAGCGGGATCTCATCAAGTAATACCGGTTTGTCCCCGGCGGAATACACTTGAAGGTTAAAACTGCCGTAATTAGCTCGTACCGGCGCTTCCCTGGGAATTTGGACCGAGATAATAGCCACTTCCGTCTGCCCGGCTCCAATGGTCAATGGACTGCCTGTCCGCAATGTCAGAGAATTATTGGCAAAAATCGAATACGGATAATCGGGTGCCACTTCTTCCGGAATGAAGACCACCTTGACCGGCTTGTCCAATCTGTTTTGCATTTTCAGTCCCTTCAACGAAAGCACTCCCGGACGTGCCTCAAAGATAAGTTCATTTTGATCCAGCTTGAGGGCCTTCGGTGGACTGGCGAAGACATAATCCCCGGCATGAATTTGAATATTTTTTGCCTGTAAGAGCTGACCGTTTTCGCTATAATGATAGAAAAGGCGCAATTCGTATTCACCCGGAGAAAGAGGCTCGGTCACCGGCCCGATGTAATTTAGCTCGCCTCCGGGCAACAAACGGGCCTGAGAGATTTTATTTCTCCAGAAATAAGTTGGGCGCAGCTCCACCCGCTGAATTAATTTCTGATTGCTATCCCGGAGAGTGGCGCTGGCGGTTGTTAAGAAATCTGCCGCCGAAATGTTTTTGATCCTCGCCTGGATCAGTGGAGTTCCTTTTTCATCCTTGATCAGATCCAGCCCGGTTACTTGTACTCTGGGCCGCAATCCGGCGCTTTCTATCCGGATGTAGAGCCTGACCCCATATTGTATACTGACATCAAAAGCGCCTTTTCTGGTTGGTTCTTCCGGGGCCACTTTCAGCAAGGCAAGGTAAGTGCCGCCCTGAGCATTCAGCGGGACCTTGACAGTCCCGTCAATTTGACTGCTTGCTCCCGGACTGACCCCAACCGTTGTCGGGATCGCGATCCAACTGGCAGGCGGCCCGCCCTGTTCAAAGGGACTGTATTGTAAGTCACCCGTCGGCTGCTGGATTATTTTCTCCAGCGATAATTTCAATTTTTCGGTTTGACCGCCCGGGTTCAGTTTAATGTTAAAATTCATCGTATCACCGGGTTTGCCGTTCAGTTCGACGGTGAGTGGCACCACACCTACAGCTAATGCATAAGTCGCTAGCAAGCTCATGACCATGGAAAATAGAAGGAAAATGAGAAATTTTCTTTTCACCGCAGTGAACACCTCCAGTAAAAATTGCGTTCCGAAAGGTTGAGGCTGTCGCAAAAAAGAAAAAAATTGATCAAGATATACAATATAAGTTCCTGTATCCCCAGGAACCATATATTGTATATCTCCTTGACTTTAAATACTTTTGCAAAGGCTCTATGGAAACCAATACCCGGTCATCTGTTTTCTCATGCCTTTCGTATGAAAGTGGATCAGCGCGGGATTAATAAGCCTGCGCCACAACAGTCAATTTAATTTTGGCCGTATAATCTCCGGCATGTTGACTGTAAACCTGCTCGCCATCAGTGACTTGGTAACTAATGGTAAACATATCGGAGCTTTGATCCAATGCGCTGGAGACCACCATCTCGTTTCCATACTTTGTGAGATTTTGAAAGACAGGGGCTTCCGTACCGCTAGTCACTGCATACAAAGTAGTTAGGGTACCTGTTTCATTATTCTCACCTTTAGTGGTCATTGGGGTGACATCCAAAATGATATCAACCGCGCAATTGGCAACGGCCGAAACTTTCAGAGAACCGATTTGTTGTTCATCGGCTTTGCCGCTGAGATGAGCCGGTGCTATAAAATCGCCCCAAGAAAATTCAGCATAGGGAGTCACATAGGCAGAAACAATTTTATCAACACTCACGCCGTTTCCGCTCTTTGAAATATTTCCATATGCATCCGGAGCAGCTATCGCCAAACTACTGACTATCAGCAACAAACTGAAAGCTATCCATAGGGCTACCATCTTTTTCATTATCCTCATCCTCCTTCATTCCATCGACTACCATTTCTCGAACCAAGCTTGAAAATTAATAAGCTTGCGCAACGACATTCAGAACGATGTCCGCTTGATATGCGCCTGCATGCTGGCTGGTGATGCTATTGCCATCGGAGACCTTATAATAAAGGGTAAAATCTCTGGATTCTTGATCCAGAGCGCTCATATATTTATTGCTGGTATGAGTTGAATACTCTGATCCTTGGGGTGCATTACCATTTGGTTTACCCGGTTTGACTGCATATTCGGTACGGATCGTATCGGTATCCGTTGCAGCATGCCCGGCCTCCCCCGAAAGATCCGTTTTCATCTGAGGAGTCGTCAAGGTAATGTCAACGGCACAGTTTGCA
>DNPQ01000023.1 GCA_003501335.1 Bacillota bacterium | reverse complement strand
CTAAAAATTTATATAATTCCTCATTAGTGTTGTAGCGACGGGAGAGTGAGATGGTTCCCCATATACATCCATTGACTTTGCTTGTTTTCTCACTTAATGACTGCGTTAACCGCTGCATCACTTCATTTTGAATATTTTTTTCGGTAGAGCTGTAATAAAATATATTTTGAATCAGTAACGGCAAAATAACACAACCAACAAAAATAAGCATCATTTTTTGGGATATGGAAAAGTTATTTAACACCCTGTTTCCTACGATTTGTCTCTTCAAATCTTTTTTCATTCCCGGGATCATCATTACTTTTTAATTTCCCTTCCTGGTCACTTTTTCTTAGGCTAGGGAAAGGTCGTCCCTAGTGCAGTATGCCTAGTAGAGGCTTTAAAATGAAAATCCGTTCTTCGTAAAATAACTTTTGATGAATTAGATTTTGATAGATTCGCCAATTGGTTGGAATTTTGGATATATTCATATTTCTTTGCCGCAAAGCAAAACACCTCCGAATTTTAAAATGATTTTATGATAAGTCAAAGTTAAGCATTTTCCATCAGCTTGAATTAGCCGCCGCAATGCTGGATTGGATAACGGAGAGCTGTTTTAAGGCCGCCTCGCATCTAACTTCTTAGGGCCACCCAAAAACCCGTCAATATCCTATCGCATTATGATAGCTAATATCGGGATAGGCTGCTATAATAGATAGGTATGAAAAAGTCTTAGCCAATTATTAAAGAATTATAATATTCCGCAACGATTTCATGCACACGTGCGCGAAATCGTTGCTATAAAATAAGGGTACAATATGTCAATTAATTACATACAAGATATGACAAAAGGAAACGAAGTTAAACTTCTCGTCCAGTTTTCCTTGCCAATGCTAATCGGCAACGTTTCCCAACAATTCTATAATTTAATCGATTCGATTGTTGTCGGAAAGTATATCGGCGCTAATGCGCTTGCCGCAGTAGGCGCAACTAATTCCTTGAATTTTTTATGTTTTTCCATCTGTTTGGGATTGTCCATTGGCATCAGTATCATTATTTCCCAATATTTTGGCGCCAAGAAGGATGAAGATGTTAAAAGGGCTATCGCCAATAGCGTTTATGTGATAGCCGTATCAGGGATCATCATGAGTATAGCAACCGCTTGCCTGGCCCGTCCGATTTTACGGGCCATGAACACTCCTCCTGAAATTTTGGCTGATTCCACGGCATTTTTAAGAATCGTAGCGGGTGGTATGATAGCTGTGGCGGCATATAATGCTATCGCCGCCATCCTCAGGGCCTTGGGGGATTCAAAGACGCCGCTGATTTTCTTAGTTGTTTCCTGTGTCTTGAATGTGATTTTGGATTTATTATTTGTCCTCAAGTTCGGCTGGGGCGTAGCCGGAACAGCCTTTGCCACCGTAATCTCTCAGGGAATGGCTGCTCTAGGCTGTACAATTTTTGCCTGTATCCATAATCCGTATTTTAAACTCAAAAGAGAACACCTCAAAGTAAGCTGGCCAATTATTCATAAATGTATCAAAATCGGTATTCCAGTAGCAGTACAAAACTCAATGATTGCCGTATCATTGGTAGCACTGCAGAGTGTCGTGAACGGCTTTGGGGAGGTGGCGGTTGCCGCCTTCACGGCAACCAGCAGAGTAGAACAACTGATACAGCAGCCTTTCAATTCATTAGGCGCTGCCATGTCCACCTTTGCGGGACAGAATATGGGGGCTAATAAGCTGGAACGGGTGAGAAACGGGTATCACAAAAGTATTTACATAGTAGCTGCATTTAGCCTTATGGCGTTGCTCGCGGCCCAGCTTGGCGGACGGGCTATTATGAAAATATTTGTTGACGATGAAGCCGTGATCACTCTTGGGGCTAAGGCAATCAAGATTACCAGCTGTATGTATTTTGCTCTGGGAATGATTTATATTACCAGAGGACTGTTGAATGGTACGGGAGATGCCTTTTATGCCATGATTAACGGTTTTGTGGAGGTTATCGGAAGAGTCGGATTTTCAAGTGTTTTAGCCTTGATTCCTGCTATTGGAGTTTGGAGTGTCTGGGCTACCACCGGATTGACCTGGCTTATTACAGCCGTTGCCAGTGTCATACGCTATAAGCAAGGTAAATGGGAAAATAAATCATTGGTGACATCCGGAAATTTATCATGAGGATATCTATCGCCGTGCACCCGGCAGTACCCGAATTTGGGTCTCTCCAGATATGGATAATATCAAACCGCCCTTGCCCGGTTCATTCTGGATATTGTGGCTGAAGTCGACACTCTAGGCTAGATTTAACGATCACTATAAAAAAATTCAAGATGCCTATTTAACCTCTCCCTCGGTCCCTCTCCGAAGATGTGGTTCAAAGTGAAGCGGATTCAGCGGCGAGGGATGACGGAGCTGAAAACCGGGTTTTTTAAAAGCTAAATTTGGTAACCCAAAAGTTTGACCCGAATTTCCAGTGATTCACCTTTTCCCCGTTGAATATTCATCTCTGAAAAGGTCTTTGCAGTCTTGGAAGACCTTCCTTGCCAATCACCGACAACATATTTGGGCAATGGACTTCCTGACG
>DNPQ01000410.1 GCA_003501335.1 Bacillota bacterium | reverse complement strand
ATGAGAGGTTGCTTCAATGGATTTATTACAAAGTTTAGCAAATGAATTTGCAGTTTCGACCGATAAAATGAACGAAGTTGCCCAAAATTTTAAAAAAGCTATCGAAAACGGCTTAAAAGGGGGAAAAAGCCCCTTGTTGATGATGCCTTCCTATATCGGTAAACCGTCGGGAGAGGAATCCGGTACCTTCCTGGCAGTGGATATGGGCGGTACCAATGTGAGAGTGGCCAAGTTCTCCATTAAAGACCGCAAAATTACCAAAATAGCCGAGGTTTCGTCGGGCTTGAGAAGCAACGACGGGACCTGGGATTATACCACCAGCAAAACAACGGCGGAGGAGTTATTCGACTTTTTTGCCGGAAAAATTGCCCAAATTGTAGGGCCGGGCGAGAAGTATTTATTAGGACATACTTTTTCCTTTCCGACCAAGCAAACGGATATCAATACCGCAACTTTACTGATGTGGATGAAGGAGATCAGCGTTACCGGAGCAGTTGGCAAAAATCCAAATCAACTGTTGCTTGAAGCTTTAAAACGGAAAAAACTTGATGTAAAGCCCTGCGCCATCATTAATGATACGGTTGGAACCTTGCTGGTTGCGGCCTGCCAGTATGCCGATGCGGATATTGGCACCATACTGGGAACGGGGCATAACACCTGTTATGCGGAACCCTCTCATCCAGTAACCGGAAAACCGATGATCGTGAACATGGAGTCGGCTAATTTTGATTGGGAACTTCCTTTTACCGAATATGATAATCTTTTGGATGCCGCCAGCAACAAACCGGGCGGTGCCAGGCTGGAAAAGATGGTGAGCGGCGTTTATTTGGGGGAACTTGTCCGAATCATTCTTAGCAGACTTGCAAGCCAGGGGAGCCTTTTGAAAGATAATTCCAAACTAAAGTCTACTTATAGCGAGAAAAACAGTTTACCTTCCAAAGAAGTCTCGGAATTCATTCGCAATCGGAATTATATTGAATTGACTTTTGATTGTTCCCCGAAAGAGGCTGAGATGATCCAAAATATCTCGGCGATGGTGATCAAAAGAGGCGCTCGGTTGGCCGCAGGTACTTACATCGGCACAGTACTTCATATAGATCCTGAGCTAAGAAACCAGCATATGGTGGCCGTGGATGGCTCGATTTATGAGAAGATGACCGGATTTAAGGAAGAATTGCGCCGTGGGCTGGATGAAGCTCTTGGTAATAAGGCCGATAAAATCAGGGCTCAGCTCGTGAAGGACGGCTCCGGTGCGGGAGCTGCAGTGGCTGCTGCCATGGTAACCGAAAATTGATACTCTATAGACCCATATAAAGATATTGAAATATGAATTTTTCGTTCGTGAATTCCATTGAATCCGCACCTTTTTTGGCGCGGTTTTTTTATGGCGGCGGATTGCTGAAAGTCTTGGCGGACCTATGAAACATCCGTAAAAGTTTCCCGAACGGCTGGGGAAGCCTCCCAGATTGCATGGATGATTTCCCGAACGGCTTGGAAGATTTCCAGAATCGTTCGGACGGTTTTCCGTGAGCTCGAAATTCATTTATAAGCAACAGCTTGTTTTTCCAGCCTAATCCTACCGGCTTTACCACTGTTTTCCCCAGGGCGGGCTATTATTTTAAAAAAGTTAGCTGATATTGATGATGGCAAAGCCGGTGACGATAGCCCCCAATAAAGCGGTTAACCCACTTGAGCCGGGCTGGATTGAATTTTTGACGATCCAATGGATTATGAGGACTTCCAGGAAGTAAAAAGCAGCGGCTAAATTGCAATTCAGATATTAAGGAATTTTGGGGGGCGACGATACATATAGAGAATAAGTCGTGAAGCAGACTTGAGATGCTTTCCCCGGATTAAGGATGGACGGAAGGGGCTGTCCCGGAAGAAAATTTATCGATAAAGATATCAAGCTGATATCTTATTGATATAAAAGTACTTTTTTAGACAGTTTTGGCCCGAAATTCTTTTTGATGCAGTTTCCTTTCCAAGGAAGATCCACGCCGGAATCATCAATATTTGGCGCCGGGCCGGTCGCCCGACTTTGTCAATGTTATTTTCAAATCGTCTTCTAATTTCATAGCACATCTTGCCTGTTGGCCAAGATTGAAGGATAGTCGCAAGACCAAGCCGGAAATTAAGCTGATACTTTTTAAGTATTGGCTTTTTTTATTACCCAAACTGAAGTTTCACTTCATGGCCCCTTTTGAACCCGAATTCTTCCCTATCATTTTATTTAAATAAAAGAGGACTACACAATGATTCAATCAGGCATTTGTTCATCTTTTAAAGAAGTGGATCGGACCCTGGAACGAATCAAAGAATCCTTTACGGACATGCAATGCGAAAGACTGAATACCAAGGTGACTTTTATTTTATTTACCTTTCGTGAGCTTTTAAATAATGGGGTTGAACATGGTAACCTCCAGGATGACCGGAAAAGGGTTGTTTATCAGATCGGCTGCACCGGGAAAGTCTTTCAGATCGATGTGTGGGATGAAGGAAGCGGATTTGACCTACCGAAGCAATTGATGGATGACTCCATCGACCGGGTTTTAAATATGAGTTCCATGGGCATCTTTCTCATTCGTAAAATGGGTTTTCATGTCTCGGCGAACGCGGGTCATGTTATGGCAGTATTAGAATTAGACTAATTCCAAGTAACAAGTTATTTGAATAGTAGAGAACATGAAGCAACACCCGAATCGCATGAATTTCAGACGGAGGTAATCGTATGAAAAAGCTTTTAGACGGTGATAAATTAATTATTCAGGCCCAATTTGACTTGGTCTCCAGTCAAGTGCAGGGTTTTGTGATGAACCCGGTTGATTTCTTCGATCAGGCTGAACTATACCAAGAAGTGGTCAGGGAGTTGTCGGAGAGGCCGAACTCGCGGCGATGGGAGAACAGCAGTTGTTGCAACTGATTTTCCGTCCCGGTTTTTCTACAGCTGAAAAAGTAACCGATTTTTCAGGGCGTGGGGTGGGAATGGATGTAGTGAAAACCAACATCGAAAAATTAGGCGGCACGGTCGAGATTTATACCCAAACCGGAAAGGGCTCGACTTTTAAATTATTGCTGCCGTTGACCCTGGCGATCATTCCTTCCCTTATCGTCGAGGTGGAAAAACAAAAATTTGCTTTGCCCCAAGTTAATTTGGAAGAAATTGTCCGCATTAAACCGGGGGATACCACCAGAAAAATCGAGTTTATTCATGAATCCGAGGTCCTGCGGCTGCGAGGTCATTTGCTGCCAATTGTTCATTTGGCCGATGTTTTCGGATTACAGCGGACTTACCTTGATCCGGACACCGAGGAACGCAAAATAGACCGGCGCGTTTGGCTTCATGATCAGCGTCACGAATCGACCGGTAGTGGTAAAGACGGTGACAGCGGCAGAGCCAATTCCGGCACCGGAGCGGATAAGTCAGCCCAAGAAGACCAATCCCGCCGTGAGATATCCGGGAATATCATCAGGCTCCTGGTGATTAAAAGCGGTTCCCGGCATTATGGAATTGCCGTCGATGTGATTCACGGCGGTGAGGAAATCCTGGTCAAATCATTGCCGTCCTTTATCGAAGAATGCAAGTGTTATTCCGTGGTGACCATTTTGGGGGACGGCAAAACGGCGATGATTTTGGATCCCGACGGGATGATGGATAAGGCTAAATTAAGAATGGTGGAGGAACGCGATGAAAAGCTGTCCCAGCAGGACCTGCTGGCCAAGCGGGCCAGTGAGCAGCAAAACCTGCTTTTGTTTAAATATTCCGGCAGCGAGACTTTTGGAATCGACATGGCTTTGGTATCCCGGGTGAATGCCCTGGATACCGCCGAGCTCCAAAAGGTCGGCGAAATGGATTTCATCCAGTTCCGCGACGATTCATTGCGGATCATCCGGCCGGAAGATTTTTTGCCGGTTAGCAAAGTCCCGCGGGAAGATAAAACTTATTATTTGATTATTCCCAAATTGATCCGCCATCCCAGCGGGTGAGGTGATCGAAGTGGACGAAAAATTGTGTGAACCGCCACCTTCTAACGACCGGATTGCCGGCGACTTATTGGAAAAAGTGGTGAAATTGCAGGACCAGTTATTATTGATTATTCAGGCGGACAAGATTACAAGCAGTTTAGCTTAAATGCGAATGATCGAAGGGGGAGCGAAGATGTTTAAAAATATGACGATTCAGAAAACGATGACCGTAGTGCTGGGAACCATCATTGCAATTGCTGTTTTGGTAGGAGCGGTTGGTATAGTAGGAATATTTATGGTCAATCAACAGGTGAATACAGTCAGTGATAACCTGTTGCCCAGTATTAGCGCATTATTAACGATGGAAGATGCTATCAAAGCGGATGTCCTGGCTGAACGGGGTCTGATAAATCCATTGCTGGAAAAGGATTTGGAATTGCGAAAAGCCCAATATCCTTATATTGAAAATGCTTTAAAGCGGTTGAACGATGCTTGGGCCGTTTATGAAAAAATGCCTAAAAGTGATACGGAAGTCCGGTTATGGGCGAAGTTTCAAAAGATGTACAAAGAATGGCGCCAATATAATCAACAAGTCATCGATGATTCGAAGGAAAAGGATCGTATGGCAGGCAGCGGTATTTCCTATGATAGCCCCGAAGTTCTGGGCTCGATTATTACCCGTAATATCACCGGTTCCGCTAGAATTTATTGAAAAAACCCGGCAGATGGTCCACAGCATTTATGAGACAACCGACAAATTGAATAAGTCCTCGGTAAATTTAATGCATGTAGCGGATACGATGGCCTCCACCAGCGAAGAGACCAATGCTCAGACTGCCACGGTGAGTTCGTCGGTGGAAGAAATCAGCGCTAGTATCCGCAATACTGCAACAACTTTGGAAGGAACCAGCGATAATATGAACATGATCGCTTCGGCGATCGAAGAAATGTCGGCGACCATCCGCAATCTGGCTTCCGCCTCCGAAGAGACTTCTACCGGAGTCAGACAGGTTACCGGGATGGTGGAGCAGATTTCCGGCAGTATCAATAATGTATCCGGTTCGGCCAAAGAGGTTTCCACCTCGGTTACCAGTGTGGCGACGGCTGTCAAGGAAATCAACATTTCACTTAATGAAATCAGCAAAAATTGCGAGCGTTCCATTCATATCACCACCGATGCCGACGCCAAAGCCAAAGATACCAATCAAAGCATCGAACAGCTCAATGCTTTATCGACCCAGATCGGCAAGATTGTCAATGTGATTAACGATATTGCCGACCAAACCAACATGCTGGCCCTGAATGCGGCCATTGAAGCGGCCGGAGCCGGAGAAGC
>DNPQ01000437.1 GCA_003501335.1 Bacillota bacterium | reverse complement strand
CTGCGCCCTATGGTTGAGCTTTGGTACATACCTGGTTTCATGGGCCTAAAATTTGAATTTACCCCGGCTTAATCTTAATGAAATTTTGCTTTAAACAATCCATGGTAAAGTAAGCATGACGGTTGCTAAAACAACTTGATGCTAAAGCGCCTAGTTTCTTTAGCAAATGGTGGCGACACTAAACTGAAAGTCCCCTGAAGCCAAAGGGATTGGCCTGAATGTTTTGATAATTCATGTCTAAGTTTATCAAAAGGATCTCTACCAATCACAAAAAAAGAAGGGAAAAACAATGAAGGGGGTGAAATTTGGATGATATGTCCTGATTGCTGGACCCAAACAGCCAGTTTTGAGGAGTATTGCCGTAAGTGCGGGGCCGACCTTTACCAGGCCGGAGAAAAGCCGAAAGAAAATCATGGTGCGTTTTGTTTTGGACTTTCTAGCCAAAGGGTATAGAAAGTCTTTTTTATTCGTAGGAGTGAATCAATTCCATACCCATGAGATGAATCAGATCTTACTTCCGGCGGCAAACGAGTTCAAGATTAAAGCGGGAGAAGATGGCAGACTCTTAATCTATTCTTAATATGAAAGACAAGAGAGTTTAATTTAATTTCCGTATCATGAAAATGTCAGAAGCAACGAGAGGGTTCGGTTCATGGAGGAGTTGCAATGAAAAGGAATTTTGAGGTTCATGGAAAGGAACGTTTGATAGCCGGATTATTGCTGATAACGGCTTGTATTGCAGTAGCCGGAGTTTTATTAATTGTTTTGTTTGTTTTTAGAGAAGGATGGCCGGTATTAATGAAATATGGGCCATTATCTTTGGCTTCCGGCAAAGAGTGGCAGCCGACCAGCCATGAATATGGGCTTTTACCGCTGATTGTCGGTTCATTTTATGTAACATTGACCGCATTAATTTTAGGAGTACCCCTGGGAATTGGTTGCGCCGTCTTTATGGCCGAGATAGCACCCAATTGGGTCAATAAGGTTATCCGCCCCGCTATTAATCTATTAGCCGGGATACCATCGGTTGTTTACGGTTTTTTCGGTTTGGTTATTTTAGTACCGGTGTTACGGGAAATAATTGGTGGCATCGGTTTTAGCTTGTTTGCCGGTGGAGTCATTTTGGCAGTTATGATTTTACCGACGATTATAAGCATCTCTGAAGATTCTCTCCAGGCAGTACCCAATGATTATAAAGAGGCTTCGCTGGCGCTTGGGGCTACCCATTGGCAGACCATTTATAAAGTTTTAGTACCCGCAGCAAAATCGGGAATTACGGCTGCTACTATTTTAGGGATGGGACGCGCTTTTGGGGAAACAATGGCGGTGATTATGATTACAGGCAATACACCCCTGGTACCCCATTCCATGTTTGATCCCGGTCCGACATTAACCGGCACGATTGGCCAAGAATGGGCTTACGCTTCCGGTGAACATGCCCAGGCTTTGTTCGCAGTCGGTATTTTTTTATTTGTTTTTATCATCATCATTAATTCATTGGCGCTATTGTTTTCCCAAAAGAGGGTGACTTCATAATGCGAGTTTGGCCTAAAATGACTGAGCGTTTGGCGTTTATTCTTTTGTGGTCTACCGCGTTGATTACGATTGGTTGCTTAATCCTGATAGTCTTTTACATTTTACGAGAAGGATTGCCTTCGATCAATTGGGAGTTCTTGACAGCCTATCCGGAGTCGATGGGTAGAGAAGGAGGCATTTTCCCAACAATCATCGGTTCGTTGTATTTAACATTTGTGTCCATCGCAATTGCCGCACCGATTGGGGTTGGAGCGGCAATCTATCTGACGGAATATACCCGGGAAGGGTGGATCGTGCGGATTATTCGTTTTGGTACGGAGACTTTAGCCGGTGTACCTTCAATTATTTTTGGGTTATTTGGTTTTGCCTTCCTGGTCACATTTTTGCATTTCGGATTTTCCATTCTCTCGGGTTCGATTACGCTTTCGCTAATGAGTTTACCCACGATTATCCGAACTTCTGAAGAAGCCATTAAGACAGTACCGGACTCTTACCGTGAAGGCAGTTTTGCTCTGGGGGCTACCAAGTGGACTACCATCAAAAAAGTAGTAATACCAGCAGCTTTGCCGGGAATTGTAACGGGTTTGGTATTGGGTATGGGGCGCGCTATTGGTGAAACGGCGGCTGTTTGGTTAACAGTCGGCGGGGCCTTGCAATTGCCGGTATCCATTATGGATTCGGCCCGACCGATGACCTTGCATTTATATACTTTGGCGGCTGAAGGCATTTCTTTACCGCGAGCCTTCGCTACGGCCAGCGTTTTAATTATCATGATCTGGATTATCAATACTATCGCCGGTTTTTTAATGTCGCGATTCTCACTGCGATTAAGAGCGTAGGAGAAACTTTGACAGTCGGCTATTATTTCGGAATTTTGTCAAATGGATAGGAATAGCTTAAGTGGAGGATATAATGGATATAACCATTAAGGCTGATAAATTTAATTTATTCTACGGCGATTTTCAGGCTTTAAAGGGAATTACGATGGATATTTATGCCCGAACAGTTACTGCTTTTATTGGGCCGTCGGGTTGCGGGAAAAGTACTTTTTTGCGTTCGCTGAACCGGATGAACGATTTGATTGACGGCGTAAAGTTGGAAGGATGTATCACTTTAGACGGAGTCGATATTTACGAACCGAAAACTGATGTAGTGGCCCTCCGTAAGAGGGTCGGAATGGTATTTCAAAAGCCCAATCCCTTCCCGATGTCGATTTATGATAATATAGCGTATGGGCCGAGAATTCATGGTCTTAAAGATAAGAGCAAACTCAATGAGGTTGTTGAGAAAAGTTTAGTAGGCGCCGCCTTATGGAATGAGGTGAAAGACCGGCTCAATTCACCGGCATTAAGGCTTTCCGGTGGTCAGCAGCAACGCCTTTGCATAGCCCGTTTGCTGGCGGTAGAACCGGAAGTATTGTTAATGGATGAGCCGGCTTCGGCTTTGGATCCTATATCTACGGGGAAAATAGAGGACCTGATTGCAGAATTGAAGAAAGACTATACAATTATTATAGTCACTCATAATATGCAACAGGCGGCTCGGATATCCGACAGTTTGGGTTTCTTTTTATTAGGACGCTTAGTCGAGTATGGAGCCACAGAATCGGTTATGACCAATCCCAGGCAGAAAGAAACTGAAGATTATCTAACCGGAAGATTTGGTTGATTCAGATAATAAAATAAATATAAAATATGGAAGTATTGACAGCTAATTACTGATAGAAGATAATAAATTGATTAGGATGGAGTAGTGTAGAATAGAATGATTTTAATTAGGCTACCGCGTTTTTAATCTAGACCGCCGATTGATTATCAAAATGAGGTGATTGAATGACACGTGAAGGGCTTGACAAATCCCTGAGCGATTTACAACAAGAATTGCTACAGATGGGGAGTATGGTTGAAGAAACCATTCATTTGGCAGTAGAGTCATTAACGAAACAAAATATGTCCTTAGCCCGGAAAATTATAGATGGCGATGATGTGATTGATGATTTATCATTAAAGATCGAAGAAGATTGTATACGCCTAATTGCTTTACAACAACCGATAGCCCGTGATTTACGGGTCATTACGACTGTTTTGAAAACGGTGACCGACTTAGAGCGGATAGCCGATCACGGCACGAATATCGCCGAGATTGTCCAGCGTATTGGGACAGGACCTTTAATTAAGCCTTTGGATAATATACCGATAATGGCTGAATTGGTTGAAAGCATGGTTCGAGATAGTTTAAAGGCGTTTGTCGATCGGGATGTGGAGTTCGCCAAAAAAACCTGTTTGCGGGATGATGAGGTTGATAAGGTTTATGAGGGGTTGCTTAATGAATTAACCGGGTTTATTTTGACGGGAGAAGAAGCCCATCCGGTTGTTCAAGCCATGAATCTATTATTTGCCGCCCGTTATCTGGAGAGGGTGGGAGATCATGCCACGAATATTGGTGAAAGGGTTATTTATTTGGTAACTGGTAAAACTGAACGGTATTAAAATTGTTTATAAGGATTCCTGCAAAGCAAGGATCCTTTTTTTATAAGGGATAGATTTTCCCATAAATGAGGTGAAAAACTTTGGCTAAACAAATTTTGATTATTGATGATGAACAGATGATTGTGGAATCGGTCAGTTATAATTTGAAACAAGAAGGATATGAAGTGCTCACCGCCTTAGATGGTGAAACGGGTTTGGAACTCGCTCAGACCAAAGATATTGATTTAATTTTGCTGGATTTGATGCTACCCGGGATGAACGGTATGGAAATTTGTAAAATTATCCGTCAAGGGTCTAGTGTACCGATTATCATGTTGACCGCCAAAGAAGGGGAAATCGACAGAGTGCTTGGTTTAGAGCTGGGAGCCGATGATTACGTGACGAAACCCTTTAGTATGCGCGAATTGTTGGCGCGGATCAAAACTGTGTTAAAGCGCACAGCATCGACAGGCTCGGGTATGCTTGATACCCCAAAAGTGATTAAAACAGGTGATTTACAGATTGATTTACTGGGTCACGACGTAACAGTAAAGGGCCAATCCATCAGTTTATCCAGTAAGGAATATGAATTGCTGCGAATTATGGCCAGCCATCCGGGGCAGGTTTTATCCCGGGAGCAATTGCTCAATTTAGTTTGGGGTAATGATTTTTACGGGGATAGCCGTACGGTCGATGTGCATATTCGCTGGCTGCGGGAAAAAGTTGAAATGGATCCGGGGGAACCTGAATATATTTTAACAGTTCGGGGTGTTGGTTATAAATTTAGGAAATGATTTTTATGAATTAAAAAGCGGGGGGCTGCTATGAAGTTTCGAACACGGCTCTTTCTTTTTTATATAATCGGGATCGGCTTGATTACTATACTGTGGGCTTCCTATTTTATTCATTTTGAGGAAAACAGAGTCCGTGATTCCTGGCGGGAACATGAACTTATTCAGGCCAAGCTGGTAGCCGCCAATTTCACTGACGGGGCTCAATTTCAAGATCCCCGAAAAGTTTCCAGTACAGTGGCGCGTATTGCGAAAGTGGCGGATGGACGCATTACTGTTGTTGACACCGCAGGAAAGGTTTTAGGAGACTCATCGGAAGATTATACGAAGCTTCCCAATCATAGTGATCGCCCTGAAATAAGAGCGGCGCTTTTCGGACGAATCGGTATGATAGACCGCTTCAGCGACACTCTAAAGCAAAGATTGATTTATGTTGCATATCCTCTGAGAATGAAGGGCAAGATCGTTGGTGTGGTTCGAATTGCCAAAGAAGAAAGCGCTCTAAGTTCTTTATTACTCCGGTTACGGATTGTTATCATCAGCGGAATTATTATCACGGCCATTTTAACACTTATATTTGGCGCTTTGATCATGCGCCGGTTGAGTGAACCCATTCTTGATTTGAAGGGATTGGCGTTACGGATATCCCGGGGTGATTTGTCGGCGCGGGTAAGGTATTTTGGTGACGATGAAGTTGCCGAACTTGGATTGGCGTTTAATAACATGGCTGAGAAGTTGGCAGACTCCTTCAGCATCATCAAAGATGAGAAACGTAAGTTGGAAGCCATTTTAGAAAACTTAGTCGATGGGATTTTGGTAATTGATAGCGATTTAAAAATTGTTCTTGCCAATCGAGCCGCCCAAGATATATTGGGTTTGAGCTCCTCAAATATCCAAGGCCGGCCGGTTTTGGAAGTCGTATTGAATCACCATTTGATGAATTTGATTCAGGAAGTCAACCTTTCGGGGCAAGCTTTTGAAAGTGAGCTTTTTCTATATTATCCCGATAATAAACAGATTCAGGTATTTCTAGCCCCTCTTAAAGATGACGACGGTACTTTGGCTGGTTCGATTGTGGTCTTAAACGATTTAACAAAACTACGGCAATTGGAAAGGGTAAGACAGGATTTCGTAGCCAATGTTTCTCATGAGCTGAGGACCCCGATTACATCGGTAAAGGCGATGGCTGAAACTTTGATCAATGGCGCTTGGAAGGATCAGGCAATGTTGGATCGATATTTGGAAGCGATTGATCAGGAAAGTGATCGTCTCAGTAATTTAATTAACGATCTTCTTGATTTAGCTAAATTGGATTCCAACGTTGAAGCCTCAAAGGAGCCCTTTGATTTCATTCAATTGATCACCGAGGTTCAGGAACGTTTTATCAATACCAATTCCGAGAAGGGTCTATTTGCGCTTGATTTGCCCGATTCGGATTTGCCGGAAGTCGAGGCCAACCGGGATCGGATCAAGCAGGTTCTGATTAATCTGTTAGACAATGCTTTTAAATATACTCCCCCTGGAGGTCAAGTCCGGTTATCGGTGTGGCTGGAAAACGGGAGAATTAAAGTGGCGGTTTCCGATAACGGGATTGGTATTCCCAAAGAAGATTTGGGACGGATATTTGAACGGTTTTATCGGGTCGACAAGGCCCGTTCACGAGAAAAAGGAGGTACCGGATTAGGTCTATCGATTGTTAAGCATATTGTGGAGTCTTATGGCGGTAAAATTGAAGTTGAGAGTTCATTGCACCAAGGATCGGTCTTTACATTCACTTTGCCGATTCATCAGGGATGATGAGGAATTAAAAAAAGTATCCGTCTTGGCCGATACTTTGGTGTTCATTTTTAAAGTTTGTTTTCATTGAAAGAAGAATTTAAGAATCAGGGCGATGATAGCTCCCAGGATTGCTGTAACGGGAATGGTAAAGATCCAGGCCCAAACAATATTTTTGGCTAAAGCCCATCTGACTGCCGATAGCCGTTTGGAAGCGCCAACCCCCATAATAGCACTGGAAATAACATGCGTTGTACTTAAGGGCGCTCCGATAGATGATGCCGCTTCAATCACGAGAGCCGCGCCGGTTTCAGCGGCAAACCCGTTAATGGGTTGTAACTTAATCATATTGACTCCCATCGTTTTGATAATCTTCCACCCACCGATCGAAGTTCCGAGGCACATCGCTATGGCACAGATTACCATGACCCATATAGGAACCGAAGCATTTTTAGGAAGAAACTTGGCGCTAATCAATGCTAATGTGATAATTCCCATGGATTTTTGAGCATCATTACCGCCGTGGGAATAAGACATCCAGGCAGCGGAAAATATTTGCAATTTTGAAAAACATCGGTTTACAAAATGGGGTGTGCTCGACCTAAATAGGAAAAATAGGATTGTCATAAACAAATAACCCAAACCGAAACCGAGAATTGGAGAAATTAAAAATAATGCTACAACCCGGAACGCACTGTGCCAAATAACAATACTCAGACTGCCTGAATAGGCGATCGCCGCCCCCAGTAAACCGCCGAATAAGGCATGGGAAGAACTGCTGGGAATCCCGTAAAACCAAGTAATGATATCCCAGATAATCCCGGCAATTAATGAAGCAATAACCACATTTGCAACGACCATATTATTATCGACTAAACCGCTGGAAAAGGTTTTAGCAACCTTCTCGCTCATTAGAGCCCCTAAAAAGTTTAAACAGGCCGCCATGATAATGGCCGCCCTCGGAGAAAGAACACGAGTGGAAACCGAAGTAGCGATTGAATTGGCAGTATCGTGAAATCCATTGATAAAATCAAAGGTTAAAGCAAGTAAAATAACGATAATTAAAGTTATATTAAGCATTTTTCATGATAACCCCTTCGGCAATGTTGGCAACATCTTCGCAGGCATCCAGGGTGCTTTCAAGATATTCATAAATTTCCTTCCATTTGATAACTTCCAAAGGGTCGGTCTCTGAAGCAAAGAGTTGCGTAATTACGCTTCGAAAAATATTATCGCCTTCGTTTTCAATCCGGTTTACTTCAATAATACGTTGCTGCAAGGTGGTACTTTTGCGCATATTTTTTAAATCCGCCATTACCTCACGTAATTCGAGAGTACATTGAACGATGAGTTTAGCAAGGATTTTAGATTGTTCACGGATTGTTTTGACGTTAAGCATTTGAAAACGGTGGGCGGTGGATTCGATGGCATCGGTGATGTTATCTAATTCTTTAGCAAGGAGATGAATATCTTCGCGATCAATCGGGGTAATAAACGATTTATTCAACTGTTCGAAGATGTTATGTAAATATTGATCGCAACTATGTTCAATTTTTTCAATTTCTTTGATTTTAAGGGGGACATCATTATAATCATTCATTAATTCTTCAAGCATTTGGGCGGCTTTACAAGTCGCATCGGCTGTTTCAACAAATAAATCGAAAAAAATCTCTTCTTTGGCTGTTACTCTAAACATATTACCCGTCCTTTCAAAGACAAATTGAATATTTGAGTGGTAAGAGATGATTATCAATTTTGGTATTTATTTTTAACATAAATTGAGTACAAGTTAAAATAATCTGTGGAAACTAAGTGATAATAATAATTCGTAGTGAAATCCGTAATTGATTATATAACACCCTTAATACTAATACAATATAGCCTTAAGGTATTCTTAAAAGATTTAATCAGTCCTTAATATACTTAATCTTTTTTTAACAAATAGAAATTAAAAGAGTAAATTACGCACTAAAAATAATTTATGAAGTTTTCCAGTTTATTTGTTAATGTGCCCTGCAGAATTTGGGCTTATACGGTAGAACTGGGGAATTGCCTCTTTGTTAAGTTGTAGTTATATTTTGGGACTTCTTGGGGAATTCTGAATAGAAGAGGTGGAGATTCCTTGCGATTAAGAAAAGGTGTTATTGGGATTTTACTGATTATTTCAGTATTCATTTTTAATTCGGTGACATTTGGTTTTTCCATTAATGCCAGAGCCGCAGTTTTAATGGACCCGGTTACTGGTCAAGTTTTATATGGCCAAAACGAGCATAAAAGGCTTCCTCCGGCCAGTGTCACAAAGGTTATGACAATGTTATTAATTTTAGAAGCAATTGATCAAGGCCGGGTTAAGTGGAACGATATGATAC
>DNPQ01000093.1 GCA_003501335.1 Bacillota bacterium | reverse complement strand
AATAAACCAATCATCGTAATTACCAATGATCTGGCTATTGCCGGTGAATTTTTAAACAAAGAACAAGTTGAACTTTATGTTACAGGGGGCAAACTTCGAAGAGAAGGCGTTTATTCACTGCTGGGACGTGATGCCGAGCGAACCGTTCAAAAATATAATGCCAATAAATTATTCCTGGGGACCAGTGCTGTCGACTTTCGCCAAGGATTGATGGTCTTTTCGGCAGAAGAGGCCGAGCTTAAAAAGGCGATGATCGCCTCTTCCAAAGAGGTGATTTGTCTTGCCGATTACAGTAAGTTTCACCAATTGGCCTTAACTTCCTTCGCAACTTTGGATGACATTGACATTTTAATTACGGACCAGCGAATACCTGAAGCAGACCGAAGTTTTCTGAAAAAAAGCAAGCTCAAACTGGATATTGTTTGAAGCCAATTCCCATTGTAAAACCGCTTTAGACTGAGCTTAAAACCGTTTGATAACTCGATTCAGCTAGGAAAAGGTTTATTTGTTCTAATAACTCCTTGCCGGATCGTGGTCAAAGATACAAAAATAAAGATAGGAGTGTGGTATTGATGGATGTTAGAAATGCCGCCAATCCAAAAGATGTATGCAACTACGGAACTGACAGGCTAAGAGAAGATTTCTTAATTCAAGAGTTATTCAAACCCGGAGTCCTGAAACTGGTCTATAGCCATATCGACCGGATTATTACCGGAGGAGCTTGCCCGGTGTCACCTCTCAAATTGGAAGGCGAGAAAGAATTAAAAACAGCATTCTTCCTGGAACGCCGGGAGATGGGAATCATCAATGTAGGTCCTCTGGGAACAGTGATAGCCGATGGAAAAAAATATGAACTCAACACCCGAGATGGTCTTTATATTGGAATGGGGACCAAAGAAATCACCTTTACCAGCTCAGATCCAAAAAATCCGGCTCATTTCTATTTTTTAAGTACTCCAGCTCATTGTACTTATCCCACCCAAAAAATTGAACTTGGACAAACCGAAGCGAATCATCTCGGTTCCATCACTGATTCCAACGAACGGACGATCCATAAATATATTCATCCAAACGGAGTCAAAAGCTGTCAATTGGTAATGGGTATGACCATCCTGGAGCCCAACAATGTTTGGAACTCAATGCCTTGCCATACTCATGAAAGACGCATGGAAGTTTACTTTTACTTTAATTTACCCCAGGATGCCATGATTGTCCATTTTATGGGGCAACCTCAAGAAACCCGGCACGTCATTATGCATAATGAAGAAGCGATCATTTCACCCAGTTGGTCGATCCATGCCGGCGTAGGCACGAAGAACTATACATTTATCTGGGGTATGGCCGGGGAAAATCAAACTTTCAATGATCAAGATGCAGTCGCTGTAAAAGATTTGCGATAATAACGGGAGGTAAAAAAATGATTTTAGATAAGTTTAAATTAAACGGTAAAGTTGCAATCGTCACCGGTTGTAGCACAGGTCTAGGGCAGGGTATGTCCATCGCGTTTGCTGAAGCAGGAGCAAATATTGTTGGAGTCGACTATGTAGACAATTCCGACGATACCAAGAAAAAAGTAGCGGCGGCCGGAGGTCAATTTTTATATATTCAGGCCAATCTGCTTACTATTGCTCCCATTGAGGGGATTATCAAACAAGCATTGGATAAATTCGGCAGAATCGATATCCTGGTGAACAACGCCGGCATCATCCGCCGCGTTGATGCCATTGAATACAGCGAAAAAGATTGGGACGATGTTTTGAATATCAACCTTAAAACCGTTTTCTTTTTCAGCCAAATGGTGGCCAAACAATTTGTAAAACAAGGTCACGGCGGAAAGATCATCAACATTGCATCCATGTTGTCTTTTCAAGGGGGTATCCGGGTTCCCTCTTATACAGCCAGTAAGAGCGCTGTGATGGGTATCACCAGAGCCCTGGCTAATGAATGGGCCAAATATAATATCAATATCAATGCCATGGCACCCGGTTATATGGCTACCAATAACACGGCAGCCCTTCGTTCCGATGAGGATCGCAGTGCTGAAATTTTAGGCCGGATTCCGGCTGGGCGCTGGGGAACTCCCGAAGATTTACAAGGTGTAGCCCTCATGCTGGCATCAGAAGCTTCAAATTATGTCAACGGCTTTACCATTGCAGTTGACGGTGGTTGGCTCGCCCGATAACACATATCCCAATTCCATAAATTTTCCAAAAAGCTTTAGTTGTTGAGAAAGCCGGTCTGTGATGGCAGCATCGCTTTAAAAACCGGCTTTCTCTGACTGCTTTTGTAAAAATTACTCCCAACTGCCAAACCAAATGAATTGGTTTTGGGGATCAACCTGGGTAATGAGAAATTTACGATCGTCATAATCACTAACCACTATATAACCGATCTCATAGGGAAACTCGCTACCTATAAATTTACCTTTCACCCGGACTTTAAGCCCATCAGCATCCTTCTCGATAAAATCGAAACGGTCTTTCATAAAGCTCAAAGACTTATATAAATCCATCTCCAGCCGTTCATCCTCGAAAGGTTCTACAATGACTTCAACCGGTATGATTTCATTCCCCGTCGGAATCACTCTCCTTTATAGCACTGGTTCAATTATATCAGCTTTGGTAAATTCCGGCCAGCAAAAATTCACTCTTATCATACCGTTCATACCGTTTATAAATTTCATCCCGGCAAATACTCCTGGGTGGTAAGAAACATTTCGTGAAACAGTTCTCCGGCCTCGGCAAATTGATGGCGACTAACGGATCCTTCACAAAGGCGCCCCAGGCCATCACCGGATCAATACCGTTTTCGGAGAATAGCGCGAATGATATAAAAATTAAACAGTCTATCTGCCATATTATTAAGCTTCTCATTTGAAATTCTTATTCAAGAATTTCCTACATATACCCCCAAGCATCCTTTCTTTTAATTTTAGATAATAAAAAGAGCCCGACGTTTTATTCGTTCGGGCCTTAAGGAAATTTTATTTCTCCTGATGAATTACCATAAAACGATTGGATATTTCAATAAGTAATTAATTATTAACTGCGAATGACAATCGTCTTCATCGGTTCGATTTTGGTGAAAAAATTAGGCCTTACAACCACATCAAGTTGAACCCATTCGGAAACTTTGACTAAGAAATCAGCAACAATTTTATGTTTTAGAATGCCTGGTTCATTACAAGTTTCCGGAACGAGCGTATAATCGGTTTCAATTTTCAACAGTTTATCTTCAATCTCAAGCCAAGGATTTTCCCTTATCACTCCCGGAATATCAACTGCGAGTATAAAAGGAACATTGTCCGAAGTTTCTCGAACAAAACCATTGGGATCTACATAAAAAATTTGACTATGAATAACCCCTTGTTTGACAATCTTATCGGTAAAAACATGATCCGTCAGATCTTTGACCGAAGCATCAATGTGATCAATTTTTACTGCATGAATCTCAATTTTATTTTCAGCAGCTATTTGTCCGATTTTTTCACCAATGACCCTTAGCACTTTCAGACGTTCCGTCGTCAATTTTATCAGTTGATTACTAAACGGTTGACTATTACAGCAGCTCATAGCGTACCTCCTTTAAGAGTCTCCCTTTTCTTTATAATATGGAGTTGTAATTTATTCGCTATAAGCAAATAGTATTTCTTAATCCATAAAATTCTTTTTTCATAACAAGAGGATGCCAAATTTCTCAAAAAAAATGTTATTTGGTTATTTACGGTTCATTGTTTTCCCATCCAGCCTGCACTTGAGTGATGCTACTTTTGTAACAGTATTTGTTGCATAGGAAAGGGCAATGATACATGTTCACGGTTAAAAGCCTCCTGTATACCAATAACCAATTGATCGGTCGCGCTGCCACCCTTCCGGCAATCACTGACCTCGGCAATAATTAATATTTCAATAAAGTATGGGCCAAATCCGGTACATACGGCTGCAGCCGGATTTTTTTTAGACAACGAAGGCTCTTTCTCACATACATCCATTATTATTTTTTTAACCCGTTCCAGGTTTTCATCCATGCCAACACCAATTTTTAACTTAATTTTTGTTGAAGCGTCGGGTTGACTCCAGTTAATCAAACGATTACCGGCAATCTCTTTATTGGGAACAATAATCAAACGTTGATCGAGCGACATAATCCTGGTGCTGCGAAGCCCAATTTCCACAACGTCACCTACTAGACCATCACGCAGTTCCACCCGTTCCCCCACATGAATGGAACGGTCTACTAATATACTGATACCGGAAATTACATTGGCTAAAGTTTCTTGGGCGCCAAAAGCAATTGCTAATGATGCAACACCGGCAGTCGCTAGGAATCCGGTTAAGTTAACTTTAAATTGCCCTAAAATAACCGTAGTGGCGATAAAATAAATAATCACTGCCCCGGCTTTTCTTAAAATTGGAAACAAAGTATCATCCATCAAGGAATCGGTTTTTGAAGCAAAATCTTCTAAATACCAATCAATAAAACTTTTCAAAATACTATCAACCAATGTAGCCAGTAAAATGACTAAAATTAGATAAATAACACTCTCGATAGGTTTTACAAAATTTTGAACCTCTTTCGCCTGTGCTATTGTTAATTGTGCCGCTAAATAAATCGAACCTAAAACAAGCAGCCTCGATACCGGTTTATGCAAGTTCTTAGCCAGATGGTCATCTAAAGTGCTTTCCGTCTTGGAAGTAAGCGGCAAAATAATTTTCTCCCAAGCGATGATCAGTAATTTGCTTGCTATCCAACCTCCCACACAAAAACCAATAAACCATAACAATTGCTCGGGAAAGGTCTGTTTTTGAAACAATGTAAGCAGCATAAGAATCCCCCTTACGATTTTGGTTGATAATTTCAAGACGAATTTCAATAATCCTGCAATTATTTTCACAAGGGGGATATCTCCATCAATTACGGTTTTTATAGAATTTATGAATAATTATTGGACAAATTTGTATATTTCCGTATAATTAATCATTTCTTACTTAAAATATATACTTCCAATTATTTTTAAAGTAAATTTGATTCCCATGAAATTCACTTTATAGATCACCTATCTTAACCACTCACTTTAATATCTGCTCAATTTGATTCAACTCTTCGTGAGAAAATTCCAATTGATTGATAGTACCAACACAATCTTCAATTTGGCGGACTTTACTCGCTCCAATCAATACAGAGGTAACTCTGCCCCCGCGTAAGACCCATGCTAAAGCCATTTGGGCTAAACTTTGCCCCCGGGACTTCGCTAATTCATTTAAGCGGCGTATTTTACCAAGTTTTACCTCAGTAATATCTTCAGGTTTCAAAAAAGCACTTGAACTGGCAGCCCGGGAATCGGCAGGAATTCCGTTTAAATAACGATCAGTTAGCATTCCTTTTGCCAGTGGTGAAAAAGCAATACTACCTATACCTTCTTCTGCTAATAAATCCAAGAGACCGTCATCTTCGACCCAGCGGTTAAACATTGAGTAAGAAGGTTGATGAATTAAACAAGGAGTCCCTAATCTTTTTAAAATTTTAAAAGCCTCTTTCGCTTGCTCTGATTTATAGTTAGAAAGTCCTATGTAAAGGGCTTTACCTTGGCGAACAAACAAGTCTAAAGCTTCCATCGTTTCTTCAAGGGGGGTTTCAGGATCCGGACGATGATGATAAAAAATATCAACATATTCCAGCCCCATTCGCTTAAGGCTCTGATCTAGACTGGCAACTAAATATTTCTTAGAACCCCAATCGCCATAGGGTCCATCCCACATCGTATAACCAGCCTTTGATGAAATAACCAATTCATCGCGATGCTTCTGAAAGTCCTGATGTAATATCTTTCCGAAGTTTTCTTCTGCTGAACCGGGAGGTGGACCATAGTTATTGGCCAGGTCAAAATGTGTTATTCCCAAGTCAAATGCCTTCCTTACCATCTCACGGCTATTTTCAAATAAAGTAACTCCCCCAAAGTTATGCCAAAGTCCTAAAGATATAGCCGGTAATTTCAAACCGCTCTTACCACAGCGATTATATTTCATGCCTGAATAACGAGAACTATTGGGTAAGTAATCCATATTTGCCCACTCCTTTTTCGATTGATTTTATTACTATATTACCACATATAAATAAACAATAAAAAAAGAAGAGCTTGTTTTCACA
>DNPQ01000117.1 GCA_003501335.1 Bacillota bacterium | reverse complement strand
AATATGTGATTCATACCAATACCCCGAGTTATATTGGTTCGCATGTTACCGGTTTTGCCAATATGACCCGTAGTATGGTCGATTATTTTTCGGAAAAAACCGGCACACCTAAAAACCAGATTAACGTAATTCCGGGTTGGGTTGAACCTTCGGATATGCGTGAAATTAAACGCCTGGCCAAAGAAATGGGGATCAAGATCGTCCTTTTCCCGGACACTTCAGATGTGTTGGATACGCCGCAAACCGGTAAATACCGTATGTTTCCCAAAGGTGGAGTTACGATTCCCGAACTGAAAAGTACCGGCGATAGTAAAGCTACAGTAGCATTGGGTTCGTGGACTTCCGGACCGGCGGCGGAAGCTTTGGATGCCAAATGCAAAGTTAAGTGTCATATTTTGGATTTGCCGATTGGATTACAAGGCACCGATAATTTTATCAATACATTGCGGATTGCAGCCGGAGTGAATGTACCGGATTCCATCACTGAAGAACGGGGAAGAATGGTAGACATCATTACGGATATGCACCAATATTTTTACCATAAAAAAGTGGCTTTGGTCGGCGATCCCGATCAATTGATTTCCTTGACCCAATTTTTAGTCGACCTGGATATGTTACCGGTCCACATTGTCACGGGTACTTCAGGAAAGGCTTTTGAAGAAAGGATTCGGGGAATCCTGAAAAATGTGGTCCCTGGCGCCAATGTACGGGCAGGCGGGGATATGTTTTTATTGCATCAGTGGATCAAGAATGAACCGGTCGATTTGATTATCGGCAATACGTACTGCAAATATATCGCCAAGGATGAAGATATACCATTTGTACGCTTTGGTTTTCCAATTGAAGACCGGATCGGGCATGCTATTTTCCCGAATGTAGGCTATCAAGGCGGAATGAGACTACTGGAAAAGATCTTAAACGCGTTTATGGAGCGTCAGGATCGCGATGCAACCGATACCACAATGGAGCTGCAGATGTAATACGATTGATCATTCAATGTAAATGAGGAGTGAGTTCAAATGGCTGTATTGGAACAACGGCAAAAGCAAATATTTAAAAAAGGGGAAGCTGTTCCCTTTGAGATGGAGTGCAGTAAACCGAGTCTGGCTGGTTCCGTCAGCCAGCGGGCTTGCGTATTTTGCGGTTCCCGGGTTGTGTTGTATCCGATTGCCGATGCTATTCATCTCGTCCATGGGCCTATCGGCTGCGCTGCATATACCTGGGATATCCGGGGAGCGCTTTCATCCGGTCCAGAGTTGCATCGTTTAAGCTTTTCAACAGATCTTCAAGAACTTGATGTAATTTTAGGCGGCGAGAAAAAACTATATTCCGCATTGATAGAATTAATCGATCGATACCATCCGAATGCCGCTTTTGTTTATTCAACCTGCATTATTGGAATTATTGGCGATGATGTTGAGGCTGTCTGCAAGAAGGTTAGTCTTGAGAAGGGGATTCCGGTTTTGCCGGTCGATTCGGAAGGTTTCAAGGGAACCAAAAAAGATGGCTATCGGGCAGCCTGTGGTGCTTTATTTAAATTAACCGGGCAAAAATCCCTTGAAAATATTTCTAAATACAGTATCAACATTATGGGCGAGTTTAATGTTGCCGGTGAAAGTTGGATCATTCGTTCTTATTATGAAAAAATGGGAGTGCAAGTTGTATCCTGTTTAACCGGAGATGCCAGGATTGAAGAGATTCAGCATTCCCATGGGGCTGCCCTCAATGTTGTACAATGTTCCGGTTCCATGGTCTATCTGGCAAAAATGTTTGAAGAACATTACGGTACGCCTTACTTACGGGTCGCTTATTTCGGGATTGAAGATATGTCGGAAGCGTTGTATAGTGTCGCCCGTTTTTTTAAGGATCCGGATCTTATGAAAAAAACTCAACAATTGGTGCGTGAAGAAATTGAAGCCATTTACCCTAAATTGCAGGAGTATAAAGAAAAGTTAAAAGGTAAGAAAGCTGCCATTTATGTGGGAGGAGCCTTTAAAGCCTTCGCATTGGTTAGAGCATTAAGGCTGTTAGGCATGAAGGTCGTGATGGTTGGCTCCCAGACCGGAAATAAGGATGATTATCAACAATTGCAAAATTTGTGCGATGAGGGAACTATCATTGTTGATGATACCAATCCGTTGGAATTGTCTGAATTTCTACAGGATAAAGATGTGGATTTATTAATCGGTGGTGTTAAAGAACGCCCGCTAGCCTATAAAATGGGTATCGGTTTTTGCGATCACAACCATGAACGCAAGATACCTCTGGCCGGATTTAGCGGTATGCTTAATTTTGCGGAGGAGATCGATTCGTCGGTTCACAGCCCGGTTTGGAAATTGGTTTCCCGTCATCGAACCTCAAGGGACAATGAAAGTATGGAAGCAGGCGCTTAGTAGCTTTTACAGTTTTGTGAACGGAAAGATGAGGAGGAGGCTTGAAAATGGTTAATGAGAATGAGGTTTTGAAGAATGCATCTGTAGTAACCACCAACGCTTGTAAACTTTGTACACCTCTGGGAGCTTGTATTGCCATGAAAGGGATTGAAAATGCCATAACCCTTTTACATGGATCGCAGGGTTGTGCAACTTATATACGGCGTTATCTTATCAGCCATTTTAGGGAACCCATTGATATTGCATCCTCGAATTTTACTGAAAATGCCACGATCTTTGGAGGCGGCTTAAATTTATCCACTGGGCTGCGTAACGTCACGACTCAATATCAACCTACTTTGATTGGAATCGCTACAACTTGTTTGAGCGAAACAATTGGTGAAGATGTCGGAACTCTGATTCGAAGTTATCAAAAAGAAGAAGCGGAACAGCAACCTTATATTATTCATATGTCCACTCCAAGTTATAAAGGAACTCATGCCGAAGGTTTTCATGCAGTTGTTCGAGCCGCAGCTGGTACTTTGGCCAAGGACGGCCCTCCACGAAAACAATTAAATATTTTTCCCGGATTTGTATCTCCTGCCGATATCCGGTATTTAAAAGAAATATTGACAGATTTGGCCTTGGAATACGTAATGTTGCCGGATTATTCCGAGACTTTGGACGGACCAACCTGGGATGATTATCAAAAAATTCCCAGTGGAGGAACACCTGTAACCGCTATTCAAACGATGGGATGTTCGCAGGCAACCATCGAATTAGGTCGGACTTTGGACCCTGAGGAAACGGCAGGAGCTATATTGCGGGATCGTTTTAAAACACTCCGTTTTCAATTAGGTATGCCGATTGGAGTCCGGGAAACAGACCTCTTTTTTGAACTTTTAAAGACGTTTACCGGCA
>DNPQ01000296.1 GCA_003501335.1 Bacillota bacterium | reverse complement strand
ACCCGGTAACATGCGAACCAATATAACTTGGTGTATTGGTATGAATCACATATTTGCCTGCAGGAATTTTGCCTTCTTCTTTCGCTTTGGCGATAATTTGAGGAATATCGTCACCAATCGTCTCCGAAAGACAAGTTGTGTGAACGGCTATCACATCGGGTTTATAAATAGAAAAAATATTTCCGATGGCTTCCAGTAAATTAGCTTGCCCTCCGAAAACGCAAGAACCTTCCGTAAATGAACTGGTTCCGGCCATTACCGGCTCTTTATAATGACGGGTCAAGGTGCTCCGGTGGTAAGCACAGCAACCTTGGGAACCATGACTTTGGGGTAAACAATTATGAATGCCTAAAGCCGCATACATTGCGCCGATTGGCTGACAAGTCTTGGCGGGATTCACAGTTAAAGCTTTTCGTTCTTTTATTTCTTTGGGTGTATGGCGTAACAGCATTTTACACTCTCCTTTGGCGAAACTAAAATCCCACTTTCGTTTAATCCTCTTGCTTACTTTTTCAAATAATTTACTTATTTTTCAAATAATTTCACTTATTCATTAACATTAAAAGAAGCAATCAACTCCGGATCTTTCTGCCATGGCGCTTCAATCAGATGCCATATTTTGGTGTTTACCATCCGGTCGATTTCCTTATAAAAATTGATTGCGCCTTTAAATCCGGCGTAGGGTCCGCTATAATCATAGTTATGAAGCTGTTTGCAGGGGATACCCCACTTTTGAATCACGAATTTTTCTTTAATCCCGGCGCAAAATACCGATGGTTTATAAATTTCAAGCAATCGTTCAGTTTCATAGTGACTGATATCATCAATGACTAATGACTTTTCATCCATTTCTTCCATCATTCCGTCATAATCTTTAAACCGAAATCCCTTTTCTTCCAAAGCTTTGAGTTCTTCCTCGCTCTTACGGGGCCTGTATAGCTCGGGATCAGGCTCAACTACCAACTGTTCAATATTACGGCTGTCGGCATCCACTTTAATAGTGGGCATCACCCGGCGGCCTTCATAATCATCGCGATGAGCGAATTCATACCCGGCGGCTACGGTTTTCATATCCATATCTTTGAACAAGTCCTGATAATGATGAGCCCTGGAGCCTCCTACGAACAACATGGCAGTCTTTCCGGCGCAACGGGAGCGAACGTCATCACGAACCTTTTCCACTTCAACCATTTCTTCAGCGATAACTTTTTCAACTCTTTCTGTAAGTTCCGGATCATCGAAATAAGCGGCAATCTTCCGAAGGGTTTTGGCTGTGCTTTCCGCCCCGATAAAATTGCCTTTTATCCAAGGAATACCGTATTTAGTCTCCATCATTTCGGCCACATAATTAATGGAGCGATGGCACATGACCACATTTAAGTCGGCGGTATGCGAATTGGCAAATTGCTCGTAAGTCGAATTCCCGCTGAAGGTAGCTATTAGTTTAATTCCGGTTTTAGCGATTAAGTCTTCGATTACAAAAGCATCGCCACCGATGTTATACTCGCCCATCACATTAATTTTAAATTTTTCTTCATGGGGGGTATCATCAATACCGATAATATGTTTAAATAACTGATTATTGGCGATATGATGGCCCGCGGACTGGCTGACTCCCTTATAACCCTCGCAACTAAAACCAAAAACATTAATTCCTAATTCTTCCTTCATTTCTCGCGCTGCCGCATGGACGTCGTCGCCGATGAGTCCAACCGGACAAGTGGAAAAAATACCGATAGCTTTAGGTTTAAAGATTTCATAAGCTTCGCGGATAGCGTCTTTTAATTTTTTTTCACCGCCGAAGACGATATTGTCTTCCTGAATGTCGGTGGAAAAACAATAAGTCATAAAATTAGCATCTTCATCACTTTCGGGACGAGTTTGATTGCGGCGGGTAAGCCAACTGTAAAAACCGCAACCGATGGGACCATGGGTTAGATTTAAAATATCGCGGGTCGGTCCCAGCACCACGCCTTTGCATCCAGCATAAGTACAACCCCGTTGCGTAATAATACCCGGAATGGTACGCACATTGGATTCTACTTGGGGCATAACCACAGGATCAGGGTCATTGACAACCATATGTTTTTGACGTTTCCGGGCCACCTTAGCCGGATAAGCCTTTAAAATATCATCCTTCACTTCTTGGGTATCAGGCTTTTTATTTAGCACGACGTCCACCTCCATAGTTAAGATAAATATTCATCATTCATCGAGTACTTGATCGCCTGAATCACCGGTCCGTACCCGGATTGCATCCAATACCGGATTCACAAAAATTTTGCCGTCTCCGGGTTGGCCGGTCTTGTTGGTTTCGATGATGGTTTGAACCACAGTTGAAACAAGTTTATCCGGTACAACGATGATCAAAAGACGTTTGGGAATTAAGCGCGGACCTTTGCCAAGCTGTGAAATGGCCTCATTCAAACCCGCCCCGGCCCCTTCCAAGACCTTAAAATCGACTTGTCCTTTACCCCTTCCTACCACATTTCCGGTAGCGGTAAAGGAAGAAATTCCCGCATCTACAAGGGCCTTTTTGGTTTTATTCATCATATTAATGCGAATCATCGCCATTACTTCTTGCATGGGGCTTCCACCTTTCCAAATCATATTCAGTCCTGAAAAATACCGAATCAATCA
>DNPQ01000401.1 GCA_003501335.1 Bacillota bacterium | reverse complement strand
GGTAACAGCTTCAGCCATGATATAGATACGAGTATGCAGCGCCGGATCGTAATCTCTGGTTAAAGTAAGAAAAACCGGAGGTATTTTTTTATTGGAAATGGAATTGGAAATATTCTCATTTTGATATCCTTGGAACAGCTTCAGCCGTTCAATCAAAAACTTGCTTTCGGAAATACAGCTTTGGACCCCCATAATAAGTAAGGGCTCATGTAATACGGTAATGATCGGCTTCATTCCTGTAATTCTAGTTCGCAAACGGGTAAAGGATATCTTGGAACCGCCCAGTTTTGTTGAAAATAGTATCTCCTGGATGCTTTTCCCGTTATTCACAGTATTTTGATGATTCAATAAGCTTGATTTAATTTCAGGCCGAGTTAATTTTAAATACCATTTCCAAATTCTTTTCATATCCTGGCGTAAAAAACTAAGATAATAGCGTCCGCCCGGTTTTAGCACCCGGTATATTTCATTGAATAAAACTTCGGGATCATCCCATTCATAAAGGGCGAGATTGGAAAAAACCGCCTCAAAAGTATTATCTTCGAACGGTAGAGTCTTGGTAATGCAACTTAGATATTTGGCCCTTCCGTTTAGAAAACCGTATTTTGCAGCATTGATTTTCGCTATTTGGGCCATCTCGTTACTGATCTCGAGTCCGATTAAGTTAGAATTGACGGTGTTTTTTAACCATTCCAGTCCAAGACATCCGCTTCCCGGCCCAATCTCTAAAGCTGTATCCTTGATGATTCCCAGCCGCATAATCTCTTTAATTTGCGAGTTGATCTCCAAAGTTGACGCATGAAAAATTTCATAACAACCTTTTAAATACGTCATTGTTGGGTAGCTATTATGAATGGGAATATTTTTATCAGAGGCCAAGTTTAACCCTCCAATGAAACTTATCAACACCACATAAAAATATGTTAGTATTTCAACTTTTTTCCTATGTTTCCTGCTAATTTGAATTTTTTGTTAACTTTTGAACTTCATTTAAATTGAATGGAAACATTTTGAAAAACGCAATCTATAAGAAAGCCGAATGATTTTTAGATGTCATCGGGTTTTATGATATGATAAACTGATAATATGGTAAAATTTAAGTTGATCATTTTCATTCTTCGCTGTATACTTTAATTTCTAAATCGCTGAAAACAAAGGATCCGAGTGTCCATGAAATCATTCCGGCAATTGCTGCAAAAATTACCTGCTGAATTTATTGAACGGATTCAAAACGATTACCAGCCCTCTCAAGCCGAAAAAATCCTTACCGGGATGATGGTGGAGCGTCCTGTCACTTTACGGATCAATACCCTAAAAACCAATGTCCGGGAAGTCATGAGAGTCTTCCAGAAGGACAATATTAAATTCGACCGGGTTCTCTGGTATTCTGACGCCCTGATTGTCAAAAACATCCGTGAAACCCAGTTGGAAAAACATTCGCTCTATCAAGAAGGCCATATTTATCTGCAAAGTCTCTCCAGTATGGTTCCGCCGCTGGCACTGGACCCTAAGGTCGGCCAGAGGATTTTGGATCTCACCGCCGCTCCGGGCAGTAAAAGCACTCAACTGGCGGCATTGATGAATAATCAAGGAATGCTTCTGGCCAATGAAATCAATGAGTTGCGGGTAGAAAGGCTAAAATATAATATCGATAAACAAGGCGCTTCGATTATCGAGATCCGCCATGGGGACGGTAAGCGGCTTGAAGAAAACTACCGGGAATCATTTGATGCGGTATTATTAGATGCCCCTTGTAGCGGAGAAGGTTTGTTCTTAGCCTGTGACCCCAAAACCTACCGTTTCTGGAATCCCAAAAGAGTCAGAGAACTATCGAATGAGCAGAAAAAGCTGTTACGAACCGCTTTATGGGCGCTCAAACCCGGCGGGACCCTTATTTATTCGACCTGTACCTTATCCAGTGCAGAAAATGAGGCCGTTTTGGACTGGGCATTGGAAAAATACTATCCGGAGTTAAAGGTGGAATCTGTTGCTTTAAACGGCCTCCAGTCACTGCCAAATACAGGACCCGGACTGGCAGTGGGAGAATTTTCAAAACCAAACTCTCAAAAATACCTACGAATTTATCCAACCCAGCTCATGGAAGGGTTTTTTGTGGCCAAATTGCGGAAAGGAAACCGTTAAAAAATTATTCCTCCCGGATTAAAACCACTCGGGCCGGACTGCCGTTTCCATCATAAAGTTTTAGCGGCAACGCCACCATTTGATATTCCCCTGGCTGGATATCCGCCAGGTTGATTCCTTCAATGATCACGATCTCTGCCCGGAGTAAGGCGTAATGGGCCTTAAAATCCTTACTGCCGTATGGATCAATTGTCAAATAATCAAATCCTAAAGTACAGATACCTATTTCGACTAAATAGGCAGCGGCGTCCGGGGTTAAATAAGCATAGGATGGATCAAACTCCGTTTTTTGCAAAAGAACGGAGTTTTTGGTTTTGAGCAAAATCCGATCCCCTTTTTGGATATTGCATGATTGCAGATGGGTTTTGGAAATAGCCGGCTGGTCTATAAATTCAAAAACTTTGGCCGGCCCGATGAAACTTTCAAGCGGTATTTCAGGAATGGTCCTCCCTTGGTTGTAAAAATGTTTTGGAGCATCCACATGAGTTCCAGTGTGATTTCCCATCGAGATCTGAGAAAGATTGACGATATCACCCTTGGCGATACTCATTGCCTGCTCAATTTGGACAGCCGGATCACCCGGATAGACAATAATCTCCGGTGCTAGAGTTTGGCTGACATCATAAAAAACTTGCTTTATCATAATCGCCTCCTGAAACAGTCCACTATAATAAAAACTCCCCGAGGGAGTTTTTATTCACACAAAATATCTTATGAATGGTACCACTAATTATCCGAATCCGGGAGCTCAAAATTGCCATACACATTTTGAACATCATCATTTTCTTCTAAAGCATCCACTAATTTCATGAGTTGATCGGCCTGTTCATCGTTGACTTCAACAGTGTTCTGAGGAATCATCGTTAATTCGACCGATTTTAAAGAGAGCTTTTTGGCTTCAAAATATTTGCGCACCGCTTCCAGGCTAGCCGGAGCGGTATAAATTTCATAAAAATCGTCCACGGTTTTTAGATCCTCGGCACCGGCTTCAATCGCCATTTCAAACATTTCTTCTTCACTTTTACCAGAACCTTCAACCTCCACAGAGATCAGACCTTTGGAGGAAAATATCCAGCCGACGCAACCGGCTTCCCCAAGATTGCCATTATTTCTGGAGAAAATATAACGCATATCGCCAGCCGTACGATTCCGATTATCGGTTAAGCCTTGGACCAAAAGAGCGACGCCTCCGGAACCGTATCCTTCATAAAAAACTTCTTCAAATTGAGCTGCATCGTCGCCTTCGCCGAGTCCCCGTTTAATGGCCCGTTGGATATTATCATTAGGCATATTAGTCGACTTTGCCTTTAATACAGCCAAACGCAATCGGAAATTATTTTCCGGATCTCCACTACCTCCTGCTTTGGTAGCTACAATAATTTCACGAGTGACTTTGGTAAATGAATTAGCTCTTTTTGAATCTGTAACTTCTTTTTTTCGTTTAATTGTTGCCCATTTGGAATGACCAGACATAAATGAGCGCCTCCTTCCGGTATATCCTTTAAAAGTATACCTGAAGAGCAACGAGAGATCAAGAGAATAGCTTAAAATGTTATTCGTTATTGGCAAATACTTATGAGTCCAATTCTGTTTTCAGGGCCAAAATTGGGCTTTACGACCGGTCTTTCTATTCTTTGGCTTCCAGATTCTGCATGCTATTTTTTTTGTATTTTTTACTTTCTTCCTAATTATTGGTTTCTAAATGGTGAATGAGCAACTTCTTTTTGAATAATATGATATAAGCGGAATAATAAAACGGCAATCAGTAAAAAGGCGATTAACGAAGCAGCGGGTCTTCGTAAAAACAATAAAAAGTCATAGCACCCATGGCTTGCCCAAGCTAATAGAAAACCGCTAAACAGAGTTAAATAGCTATGGGTTCGAAATTTATAGCGGGCGATAAAAAAACCCATCCACCCCGTAAAAGTGGCATGAGCCAAGGTCGTAATGACAGCCCGTAAGGCAGCGACCCCAAATCCAAATGCACTGGCCCACAATAAATTCTCCAAAGAAGCAAAACCCAGTCCCAAAGTAATCCCATAAATAATTCCATCCACTGGTTCATCCAATTCGCGATTATTACCGACGAGCCACCATAAAAAACCAGTTTTCAGACTTTCTTCGATAAGGGCAATCACTAAAAAAGCCATCACTAAGAAAGATGGCCAATTACCGGTTCTCACGGCCGAAAGTATCTGACCCCGCCATATTTGTTCCATTAATCCAGCCGGTACTACCAGAATCAATCCGGCTAAAAAAATTTTTAAAACAATTCTCAGCGGTTCCGGTTCATATCGATCCTGCTTGTAAAAATACCATAACCATAAAAGTCCGGGTCCGATCGAGGCGAGTAGTAGCAAGAATAAACGCAGCATGAATGACCTCCTATCATTTGATAGGGTTATTATTCCTGCTTCAATTTGTTTTTCATACAGCGTTTTTTCTAAAGATTGCGATCTACCAGGAAATATTTTAACTCCCATACAATGGGAATAAACAGTATATCATATTTGATTTAAAATTCCTTTTGAGACAACCTCTTTAAAATGTTATTCATTTCTATTCAATATGATCCTTCTCACGAATCTCCACTCTGCGAATTTTACCGCTGATGGTTTTGGGGAGTTCGGTTACAAATTCGATAATTCTTGGATACTTATAAGGCGCAGTAACATTTTTGACATGGTTCTGCAACTCTTTCACCAGAGCGTCACTGGGGGAATAATCCTTAGTTAAGACAATCGTTGCCTTAACGATTTGCCCTCTAACCTCATCCGGCACTGCGGTAACGGCACACTCTAAGACAGCGGGATGTTCCAGCAGAGCGCTTTCCACCTCAAAAGGCCCGATTCGGTAACCGGAACTCTTAATGACATCATCGGTGCGGCCTACAAACCAGAAATAACCATCTTCATCCCGCCAGGCCGTATCACCGGTATGATAAAGTCCATCATGCCAAACACTCTTGGTTAACTCCGGATCCCGGTAATATCCTTCAAACAAACCAACCGGAACTTTTTTATCCGTCCTAACCACAATTTCTCCAATTTCTCCGACTTCACAGGAACGGCCCTTTTCATCATAAATATCCACAATATCGATTTCATAACCCGGAGAAGGTTTCCCCATGGATCCCGGTTTGGGTTCGATCCAAGGATAAGTTGCCAGTGTAACTGTAAGTTCGGTCTGTCCATAAGCCTCCCGCAAACGAATCCCGGTTAAGCTTAAAAATTGATTATAAACTTCCGGATTTAAAGGTTCACCGGCGACAGCGCAATATTTTAAGTTACTAAGGTCATATTGACTCAAGTCCTCTTTTATCAAATAACGATAAATTGTAGGAGGTGCACAAAAAGTAGAGATTTTATATTTAGCAATCATTGTCAAAAGGTCTTTGGGCACAAATTTATCAAAATCATATACAAAAACAACGGCTCCGGCCAGCCATTGACCATAAAGCTTTCCCCAGACCGATTTGGCCCACCCGGTTTCGGACACTGTCAAGTGAAGTTTGTCCTCTTCAACACATTGCCAATATTTTGCAGTCAGGATATGTCCCAATGGGTACATAAAATTATGAGTAACCATTTTGGGATAGCCGGTTGTACCGGACGTAAAATATAGCAGCATTACATTATGATTCTCAGTCATTGCCTTTCCGGTCGGCTTAGTCCATACTGCACTTGCCTTTTCCAACTCCTCACTAAAGTTGTACCAGCCGTCCCGGTTGCCCCCAACCAAAGCTTTATATTTCAGAGCAGGTGATTCTTCTTGAGCCTCATCAATATGTTCTACCACTTCATCTCCGGCAATAGCCACCACCATCTTCACTTCGGCCGCATTGTTACGATAAACCAAATCTTTTTTCTTGAGTAAATGGGTTGCTGGAATACAAATAGCGCCAATCTTATGCAAAGCGATGATAGCAAACCAAAATTCATAGCGGCGTTTTAAAATCAGCATGACCGGATCGCCTTTTTGAATGCCCAGTGACTTAAAAAAGTTCGCAGCTTTATCACTATAATTTTTGATTTGTCCAAAAGTGAAAGTGGCTTCCGCTCCTTTTTCATCACACCAGACTATGGCGATTTTATCTGGAGATTGTTTTGCCCATTCATCCACAACATCATAAGCAAAATTGAAATTTTCGGGAACTCCGACCCTAAAATTTTCTTGAAATTCTTCATATGAATGATAATCCCTTAAGTCAATGTACTTTTCTAGCATTTTGTAACCTCTCTCTTTCCAAATGAATGTTATAAAATGATCGCCAAGAATTTTGCTATTTTTCCATTCAACGCTTTCATTCCATGTTCGAGATTGGAGTCAAAAAAAAGGGAATCTCCTTCATTTAAAATTAATACATGTTTACCCAATATGATTTGGAGATTACCTTCCAAAACATAATCAAATTCTTGACCCGGATGGTTATTCAAATGAACCGGAGCTTCATCGGGTTCGGGATCCACGGTAACCATAAAAGGTTCAGCTTTCTTATGAATAAAATTCAAGGCCAAGTTTTGATATTTATAATCGGTACGCCTCTCGACCGAAATACCCTTGCCACTTCGCGTTAATGCATAACTATGCAAGCGGGGCTCCTCACCGGTTAACAACGCAGTTAATTCCATATTAAACCGCTTGGCTATTACATAAAGAATGCTGGCTGGAATGTCCAGATTTCCACTTTCATACTCTTGATAAAGCTCTTTGGAAATTTTTAACATCTTCGCCATATCGTCAACACTAATTGCGGCTATATCCCGTAAACCTTTAATCCGTTCTGCAATTTCTTTAATTGTTTCTTCCATCCTATTGGACTCCTTTCAAAAATCAATCATTTTCATTCATTCCGGTCATCATTAACTTAGTTTTTAAAGTTTTCATCAATCTTTCCATAAAATCGAATTTGGATTTCGTGTATTATGTACTACATATTCAAGAAAAAAATAAAAATACCCTTTTTTTCTTCCTATAAAAAAACTATTGTTTTTTTATAATATGAGGTGCGCGATTTGATTCCATAATTGATCAATACCCTGTTTGGTAATGGTCGAGAAAGCAATAACAGAAACTTCATCATGAATATCAAGAGAAGTTCTAATATCAAGTAGTTTGCGATTTAACTCGCTGCGTGAAATTTTATCTGTTTTTGTAGCCACAACAATGACGGGTATTGAATGGCTTACTATCCATTGAATCATCATTTGATCATGCCCGGTCGGTGTATGACGGCTATCAACCAGCATGATAATGGCTTTTAGTTCAGACCGGGTTTCTAAATAATTGGTAATCATCCGATCCCAAGAATCTTTTTCAGAAAGAGATACTCGGGCATAACCGTATCCAGGCAAATCAACGAAATAAAAATGCTGATCGATATTATAGAAATTAATAGTCCGGGTTTTGCCAGGGGT
>DNPQ01000425.1 GCA_003501335.1 Bacillota bacterium | reverse complement strand
CTTATCCTCCATATCCTCCCTATAATCCCTATTATCCATACTATTGATAATTTGAATGGATGCCCTTTAACAAACGGGCATCTTTTTTTGAGGAATTTTACTAGACATAAGAATTAAAAAAGGATTTGGAAAAGTTATCAAGAATTCTATTTAATGTATATAAAGTATAATTTTTTTATCAAGTAAAGTAATACTTTCAGGCTGAGTCGCATAGACTGATATTACTTGAATTTGCCTACAACTTGCACCTTTTAACCTCCTTGTTTTTTAGTTTTATTTTTTAATTAAAGTTTTGCTCCTCAGGTATTAAAATAAAGAAAACAATCCTAGGTTTTTAACTGAAAATAATTATCTAATTGGAATACGCTTAATCTCTTTTTATAAGAGAACGGGGAAACCAATTTTCTATGGGGTGAATGATTTTGCGGCCTCAGATTTACAAGATGAGACCACATTTTCAAGGCTAAAACTCTTCCAAGCCAAACCCGACAGCTAACCTCGTCAGCGATGTAAGAGAGAATTACTTGGCCGCTAACCATGAGTTCTTTCGCTCATGATTTTTTTATTTGTGGGGTAGCTGGATGTATGAAGTAAATTTATGATTTTAGGTTTTAATAATAAAAAGGGGGGTTATCAATGAACCAACTTCGGTTTGCAATATTAGGTGCAGGGCATGGTGGAATGGCTATGGCCGGACATTTAGGATTGATGGGATATTCGGTTAAAATGTTTAATCGCAGTGCTTCCCGGCTGGAACCAATTCAAGTAGCCGGCGGGATTGAATTGGTTGGTGAGATTGAAGGTTTTGGAAAAGTTCAACTGGCATCTTCCGATATGGCCGATGTAGTATGCGATACTGAGGTTGTGATGATAGTGGTACCGGCGAATGCTCACCGTTACATGGCGACTCAGGTAGCCCCCTATCTACAAGACGGCCAGTTGATTTTGCTGAATCCGGGAAGAACGGGGGGAGTATTTGAGTTCCGGCAGGCTCTCAAAGAACTTGGAGTCAAGAAAGAACTTTTAATTGGTGAAGCCCAGACCCTTTTATATGCTTGCCGGAATACCAATCCGGCCCAGGTTAAAATTTTCAGTATTAAAAATTCCGTTCCTATAGCGGCTCTGCCGGGAAATCAAACTGTCGAGTTGATTAAGATGATTCATCCGGTGTTTCCCCAATTTGTGCCGGGAGATAATGTAGTCAAAACCGGATTGGACAATATCGGGGCCATATTTCACCCGGCTTTGATGGTTTTGAATGCCGCCAGGATTGAGTCGACCCGCGGAAATTTTCAATTTTATTTTGAAGGTATTACCAAAGCTGTGGCTGCAGTATTGGAGCGCTTGGATCAAGAGAGAGTGGCGGTGGCTGCAGCACTCGGATTTAAAGCAATGACCGCCAGAGAATGGCTTTATATTGCTTATGATGCTCATGGAAAAACTTTGTATGATGCTATTAAAAATAACATTGGTTATAAGGGGATCTTTGCCCCGCCGACGATGGATCATCGTTACCTATGGGAAGATGTTCCCATGAGTCTGGTGCCGATTGCTTCCCTGGGAGATTTATTGGGTGTCAATACTCCTGCCATTAAACACCTTATCCATTTGGCCGGACTGATGAGTGGTTGCGACTATTGGGCTGACGGCAGGACGGTAGAGAAGATGGGCCTTTCCAACCTATCCCATAAAGAGATTCGGCGGGTTGCTCAGGAGGGTTTTAATGAATAAAAAAAATCCTACAATTATTGGCTGCACACTCGGCAATTGTATTCATGTGGCGGGAATTTTTCGTTTTTTCGAATTGGCGAAAGAATGCGGCTATGAAACATTGTTTGTTGGCGCGAGCCTTTCACCGGAGAAAATTTTGGAAATTTTACAAACAGCCGAACCGGATTTTATGGCACTCAGTTACCGGTTAACGCCAAGTGTGGCTGGGGGAATTTTTAAAAATTTACAAGAAAAGTTGGTTGCCTATTCTTATCCTAAAACTACCTGGTTATTTGGAGGAACCCCACCGGTCTGCCGGTTGGCGGCTCAAAGTGGACTCTTTGCAGCCGTCTTTGATGGCACTGAAAGCGATGTTCAGGTAATCCGGTGGTTACGTGGCGATAGGCAGTCGGAGGGTGAAAAAAAGTGGGCCTCCAATTTGATGACTCGACTGAAGGACCAAAAACCGTATCCTATTTTACGGCATCATTTTGGATTGCCGGATTTGGAAGAAACCATTGCCGGAGTTCAGGAAATTGCTAATTCGCAAACTGTAGATGTTATTTCGATTGGGCCGGATCAAAACGCCCAAGAGTATTTCTTTCATCCTGAGACGATGGATCACTCTCAAGACGGCGCAGGTGGTGTGCAACTCCGGAAACCGGAGGATTTGCGACGGATTTATCAAGCATCCCGGTGTGGCAATTATCCTTTGCTCCGGATCTATAGCGGCACTCAGAATTTATTGGAATGGGCAAAACTCAGTGTAAAGGAACTTCATAATGCCTGGGGTGCTATTCCTTTATATTGGTATAGCGAGATGGATGGACGCTCTAAAAGGACTATCGAAACCGCAATCTGTGAAAATCAAAAAACAATGGCTTGGTATGGGCTTCAAGATATTCCAGTGGAAGTGAATGAAGCCCATCATTGGAGTTTGCGCGGAGCGCCGGATGAAGTGGCAGTGGTTGCAGCTTTTTTAGCTGCTTATAATGCCAAAACCCAAGGAGTTAAAGATTTTATCTTGCAATTGATGTGGAATACCCCGCCACAAATACAGCCTTACCAGGATTTGGCTAAAATGTTGGCCAAACTGGAAATCGTCAAATCCATGGAAAGTAATTCTTTTCGAGTCTGGCGGGAAGTGAGAGCCGGGTTGGCCAGTTTATCCCCTATAGCGAATATCGCCAAAGGACAGTTGGCGGCTTCTGCCATGTTGGCATTGCAAATCAATCCCCATATCATTCATGTAGTGGGCTTTTGCGAAGGAGATCATGCGGCGACATCGAAAGAAGTGATTGAAAGTTGTGAAATTGTAAAAGGTGTAATTCGGAATGCGTTACCAGGTTTACCGGAAGTAACGGATAGCCGGGTCTTGTCACGCCAAAAGGAATTGATGGGAAAAGCCAATCAGCTTCTTAGAGAGATCAGTGCTTTAGGCAGTAATGCCTTCACGGAGCCGGAGATTTTAGCGGGTGCTGTCCGGAAAGGAATTTTAACGGCCCCGCAGATGATGAAAAAGTT
>DNPQ01000217.1 GCA_003501335.1 Bacillota bacterium | reverse complement strand
GGCTTTTCACAAAGCACATGTTTGTGATGATTCATAAAAAGAATAGCTTGCCGGGCATGACAGCAATTGGGGCTGGCAATATAGACCGCATCGATGACGTCACTTTTAGCCATATTCTCCAAATTGGTGAATATATGTTCCACGGAATACTTCGTGGCAAATTCCAACGCCCGTGTCTGGGTTCTGGAATAAATAGCCTTTAATTCAAATGTTTTATTCAAACTTGCCGCTTTAATAAATGATTCTGTGATCCACCCTGTTCCCACAACTCCAAATCGGATCATCGTTGGCCTCCATAGACTGTATATTTATATTATCAGTAAGATCAACATGTCACTATTGTACTTGAAAATTGATTTCAACTCAATTAGTTCCCGTAAACAATTCTATTTTCCTTGTATTTATAATAAAAATTTCTATGATCAACAATTTGAGTAATTAAGCAGGATAACCCGATTGGGCTTAAACCATACTCCGGGCAAATTTTTTTAAATCGTGATGTTGAAATGCAAGCCGGGTGTAAAGTCAGCCGTTTTGAGTTAAGATAAGAATGAAGAAACTAACGTTCAAAGAGGTTGATGGATAATTGAAAAAAATTAAATTTGCTTTTATTGTTGGCGTACTCTGTATTTTAGGCGTTTATCTGGCCGGTATGGGATTGGAAAAGCGCCTCTATAATCATCTTTTGCCCCCCAGTGCCAATACTATCACTTATTTTTGCCACGAAGGGATTATAAAGGCGACTTATATGGCTCAAAAGGTCAGACTTGTCCTGCCGGACGGCCGTAAGTTTGATTTGCCGCAAGTTACCGCTGCTTCGGGAATACGGTATAGCAATGGAACCATAGAGTTTTGGAGTAAGGGCGCCAATGCTTTTGTGACAGCAAACAGCAAAATAATCTACAGTGACGGTATTGCCGGCACGGTCCGTTTTCTGAACCGGAATACCGCAGTGTTTATTGATAGCGGGAAAACATTTTCTTTTCATTACCCAAGAGGTTTCGGGCTTTCGGGGAAAGGTATCGGGTTTACCACCGATTGGCGCGCCGGGGCGACGGAATCCGGAATGGTTTTGGCCTTGGTGACGATCCCAAAGTCCCATTTACCGCAGACCAACTTTAACGGCGCCGAGTTTATCGTCGGCCAAAGCAGCGATCCTCGGGCGATTCAACACTGCTTTGAAAAGTTAGAAGGATATGGGGCTCGGATGGAGCAAGTGAAAATAAAGGGCGTTTTCTTTATCAAGTTTACATTTTCCGATGCCGGAGCCGGCAATCTTTATGAAACAGTCAGTTATCGTACCAAGCGTGGGGATGCGTGCTATGTAGTAGAATATACGATTCACTCGAGCAATATTGGTATGTATTCGCCGGATCAAGGAATTCAAGAATTCAATAAGGCCGTGATTGAGAATCTATTAGAAAAGATGGTTGGAAGCTTCCGCTTTTTACGATAAACATAATAGATATTCTATGATTGATTCTTCAAATATCGGGCAATGATAAAGATCGAACAGCACATGGCGTCATTGTCATACCAAGCACACTTAATCGTGGAACATAGCTTTTGTTTATTGATGGGACATTCACACATCGTTTTGATCGGCTGTATGGCAACGTTGGTTTCTTTTGCTGAACTAAGGTTAAGATTTATCATTGTTGATCCTCCTTTATCAAACAACTAAAAAACATCCGGATGCTCTTGTTTCTTTAGTTTGGTCATAATACTTATGCTCAAAAAAATTTTTTATGCCAAAGAAATTTATTTTCATAAAGTAGTTTTATATTTTAGTGAGAAAATTCAGGCAAATTATTATGTTGATATATTTTGACAAAATTGTTAAAATTCCTTTAAAAAATTTTTTTAAAGTGAATTCATTGTATTCAACGGCAATCCACTAATCACAAGATGGGAAAAGGTGGCACCAGTAGAAGATTATATGAATTGTCGCTGGTTATGGGAATAAATTTTTTAACCGTTTTGGAAATTGAATTTTATCCTGTTAATTAAAAAGGATCATGGAAATATAATAACATTTTGAAAGCCGTGCAAATATCCGGGATCGATCTTGACTTACAGCTTACTCGAAGGTATATAGTACGAGAGTAATCCTTTGAGATGAATTTTTGAATGGGGTGATTTTGATGAGAAATATTAGCATTGGTAATGGCGTTATGAATGTTCCGGAGATTGCGCTGGGTTGTATGAGAATCGCCGATCTTTCCCCCAAGGAAGTTTCCAATTTAATCAACACGGCTTTGGAAGAAGGTGTTAATTTTTTTGATCACGCCGATATTTATGCCAGCGGAAAATCAGAAGAAACATTTTCCCAAGCGATTGCTATGCAACCGGGCCTGCGTGAAAAATTAGTCATCCAAACGAAATGCGGCATCCGGAAAGGATGTTTCGACTTTTCTAAGCAGCATATTTTGGAAGCTGTGGATGGTAGTTTGAAACGCTTGCAGACCGATTATATTGATATTTTATTATTGCATCGCCCGGATACTTTGGTGGAACCGGAAGAGGTTGCCGAGGCTTTTACCATCCTGGAGCAAAGCGGCAAAGTCCGCCATTTTGGTGTAAGCAATCAAAATCCCATGCAAATTGAATT